>JBBSVG010000384.1:0-3859 GCA_038233775.1 Bacteroidota bacterium
ACATGCGGACCTATGAGGGACTTGCCAACAGCATTGTCCCGTGAGTTCTAACAATTCGTTCAAGCCGAGCCCTCTTCGCGGCCTCGGCAGTTGCCCGTTAAGATTGTGCCTGTGCCGCAGCCGCGCAGCGGCCCGGATTAACTCAGGTGTTAGGCATCCTCTGTCACGCATATTCGTTGCCAAATGCCCCACCGAGCCACTTCCCTGACGGCGGCAGCCGGCGAGCACTACGTCGCCTACAAGCTTTCGGCCCTTGGGTATCCCGTTGCGATGACTCGTGGCGGATCACCCACGGTAGACCTCATGGTGGGGGATGTCTCGGGCGGTACTGCCGTCATGATTCAAGTCAAAACGGCAAACTGGGCTCGCCGGGATTACAAGCGTGTTAAGGAGAAAGACCGTTGGGAGTGGGATGTAGGTCGGAAGGCGATGGATCTTCGTGGAGAGAATGTTTTCTACGCTTTCGTGGATCTGAAGTGGGGCAACAGCGAAAAGCGCGATCCGGACGTGTTCATAGTACCAGCCGACACGGTAGCCAATCGTCTCGGCCCCGGCTGGAGCCGTTACATGCACTGGATTATGGATGGGGAGCGGGAGGAGTTTCTGGAGCGGTGGAATCTGATCACGGACAAACTGGGATCTGCCGTTGTTGAGGAGGATGCCTGATAAGGCGTTTCTGGCCGACGCACCACAGGGCTTTCTCGGTAGCGAACCCCGATGTATTGTAGCTTCACGAATGCCGTCGTTGGAGCGGGCAAAATTCGGGGGCTTTGCTGGTAGATCGCATTGATGCAAACCGCCCCGATTCTCGCTGTGGGAATCGGGGCGGTGGTGTGTTTGGGCGGATCTGTCAGGCGGGTTTTGTGCGGCTTTTGAGCGGCCAGGTGACGGGTTGATGGACGGCGGCGGCGACGGCTTCGGCCACGTCGGCGCCGGTCACGACTCGGGTCGAGCGGCCGAGCAGCGTTCGCAGTTCGCCTTCAATCGTCTCGCGCAGCGCCTTGATCCGGGCCAGCGTCAGCCGCGCGGCGTCGTGGGTCTCGGTTGGGGCGGAGGCAGGCGCGGGGCGAGCGGGACCGCCGAACAAGCGGTCGAGTTCGTCACCGAGCTTACCGGCCAGCGTTGTCAGCCCTTTCGTCACGGTTTCAAGGGCGCCGTCGAGTCCATCGACCGGATCGGCGGGCGGCTTGGCGGTCCGGCCAGTGAGCAGCGCCTCGAGCCGACGTTCCTCGCTGAGCAGCCGGTCGCGTTCGGTCTGCAAGCGGCGGACGTCGGGCGGGACGTCGTCGCCGGTCGTCGATAGTCGAGCGATGGCGCACGCTTCGTCGAGAAAATCGAGCGCCTTGTCGGGCTGGTAGCGGTTCGGGATAAACCGGTCGGTCAGCCGGATCGCGGCCTCGATGGCGTCGTCCGAGACGGCCAGACCGTGGTGCGTCTCGAACCTCGGGCGCCGAGCGCGGAGCACGTCGCGGACCGCATCGGGCGGCAGTTCGCGCACCATCACCGGTTGAAACCGCCGCTCCAGCGCCGCGTCGGGGACGATGAAGCGCTCGTACTCGACCTCGGTCGTCGCGCCGATGACCCGAATTTCGCCCCGAGCCAGCGCCGGTTTGAGCATGTTCGCGGCGTCCATCGATTGGCCCATCGCGGTCCCCTGACCGATCAGGTTGTGCAGTTCGTCGATGAACAAGATCACGGTCGGGTCGGCCGTCGCCTCGCGCACGACGCCCTGCAACCGTTTTTCGTACTGTCCGCGATACTGCGTCCCGGCGACCAGATCCATGTGCGAGAGCGACAGCACGCGGGCCGATTTGAGCGCTTGCGGCACGTCGCCGAGCGCGACCCGACCGGCCAACCCCTCGACGATGGCGGTCTTGCCGACGCCCGCCGGACCGACCAGCACCGGGTTGTTTTTGCCCTGACGCAGCAGAATGCGGATCAGCCGGTCCGTCTCGGCGTCGCGGGCGCGAACCGGATCGAGTGCGCCGGTGCGGGCCAGTTCGGTCAGATCGAGCGTGTATTGGTGCAGCGCCCGGCCCGGCCGGTCCATCATCCCTTCGAGATCGAACATCGCCTCTCCTGTCTGGTGCGTCGGCTCAGGCTGAACAGTCGCGCCCGCCCGAGGGTGCGGCCTACGCAACCGCGCCGCTACGGTTTCCAAGTGAACCGGCCGCGCTGGCCCCAGACGGCGAGCGCGAGCAGATAGATGGGCTGGGCGACGAACCAGACCGGCAGCCAGCGACGCAGATCAGCGCGACCGAACCGACGGGCCGCCGAGCCGAAAAATGCGACATCCGCAATGAGCTTCAACCCGACGCAGCCGATCCAGACCGGCCACGTCGTCCAGCGGCTCCACGCCCAACCCCAGCCGAACAGCGCCGTCATGTTGACGACGAGCGCAGCCAGCGCGTAGCCCAAAAAGACGCGGTCGCGGCGGAAATGGTGCGTCCCGTTGGCCGCCCAGCGCGTTCGTTGGCTGCGGAACGCCCACCACGACGGCTCGGCAAACGTCCGATTCCGCGTCTCGGGATCGTCGGAGAAGACGACGCGACCGGCGCCGGGCGTGGTGCGGACGAGTTCGAGCATCAGCATATCGTCGCCCGCAAGTCGGTGCATGACCGAGCGGTAGCCGCCGACGAGATTGAACGTGCTCCGGCGAAACCCAATGTTCTGTCCCGACGCGCCGAAGCCGTGGCCGAGGTTGGCGCTGGCGGCCATCGTCGCGACGAGCGTGTGGAACTCGAACGCCTGAAATCCCTCGAACGGCGAGCGTGGATCGCGGGCGGTCAGTTCTGAGTAGCCGAGCACCAACCCAACGTCGGGCGTGAAGGCGCGGACCATGCCTGCGACCCACGTCGGCCGGACGCGGCAATCGGCGTCGGTCAGCAGCACGATTTCGCCGGTTCCGGCCTCGATGCCGCGCTGCAACGCCGATTTTTTGGGCGAATCGCCGGGCGGCACGTCGGTCTGCCGAATCAGCCGAAACCGCTCCGGTTGCGCGTGCTCGGCGGTGCGGACCAGCTCGGCCGTTCGGTCGGTCGAGCGGTCATCGACGATGAAAACCTCAAGGTTCGGATACGTCTGCGCCGATAAATCGGCCAACAGACCCGGCAGCCGTTCGGCTTCGTTTCGGGCCGCAACGACGACCGTCACCAGCGGCGTTTCGCGGTTCGTCGCCCGGTGCGGCCGGTTCAGGCCGACGAGAAACGCAGCCGCGCCGCCGACATAAATGGCGAGCGAGAGGACAATCAGCGCGGTGAGCAAGGTGCCGTTACGGCTCGAGCCGGAGGACCGGATAGACGCCTCGGGCGAGGTCGTCGTCGAACCCGTTCCACGTCGCGAACGAGTCGCCGCCGTCGGGTTCGAGCAGGGCGTGGATCAAGCGAGCGAGCGGCTGCGCGGTCGGCACGACGAACGTCCCGGCGGGCAACGCGACCGACGCGGACGGCTGCACCTCGACCTGAACCGTCCGCACGCGATGCCCCTGAAACGCTTGCTCCGCCTGTTTCTGGTCGGTAACGCGGTACGCAGCAGCCGTTCGCGGGGTCGGCGCGGCGAGCGAATCGACCCGAATCCCGTGGCGCCGCAGCGTGGCGACGAGATCGGAGCGGCCGGCCGGGATCGCGTACGCCGTCGGTAGCAGACGCGAGGTCGCCGACTCGAACCGAACCTGATCGGCCATCCGCACCGACCGCGCCTCGTCGGTCGCCTCCAAATGCGTCTTATCCGATCCCGGCGAGGCGACGGCAACGGTCGAGCCGACGAGAATTTCGGTCGAGTCGGGTTGCGTCGGGAAGCGGAACGTCACGCCGAGCGCGCTGCTGAGTCCGGTCGCGGCGCGCTGATCGGCGGCGGCGAG
>JBBSVG010000385.1:0-3853 GCA_038233775.1 Bacteroidota bacterium
CCCCGGCCCCGGCCCCGGCCCCGGCCGACGATGCGTTCGATTTCAGCGCTCTCACTGCGTCGCCGCCTGTCGCCGCCGCGCTGCCTATTCCGTCGCCGCTCGTTGCCGCTGTGGCGCCCGTTTCGCCGCCTCCGGTAGCGCCCAAACTGGTTGCGCTGGAGCCGGATGAGCAATTGGTCGATCCGGGTGCGCTCGACGAGCTGCGGATGCTGATCGGTGCGTCCGATCCGGCGGCCATCGGCGAGCTGATCGACTCGTTCGAGAGCGACGTGCCGCGACTGATCGGCCAGTTGCGGACCGGTTGCGGCGCTGGCGACTGGGACGTGGTTCGCCGGGCGGCGCACACGTTGAAGGGGAATTGCCTGACCTTTGGCGCGAAAGCCGTCGCTGGTCGCGCTGCCACGCTCGAAGCCGCCGCCCGCTCCGGTCCGGTGCCCGATGCCGGGGCGCGGATCGACGAGATCGAGGCGCTCTACGACCGAACCCGCCCCGCCCTGCGCGAACTCCGCCCCTCCGTCGCCGCCTGACGATCCGTTCTTGCAAATGGGCGTGCAGAAAGCCGAAGCCGATCTCCGTTCGTGGTGAGCCTGTCGAATCCATGAACGGAGCCGACGCGCTATCTTCATCAGGAAACAGGATGCGCCGACGTGCGTCGGGCGGGCACAATCCGTGCTCTGTCCGGCCGGTTCGCCACGTTTCGCCGCACAGAAGGGATGGAAACCGAGATGGAAGTAGGATTTGAGTTACCGCTTGTCCCGACGGTGGCGGTTGCCGACGGCGATGCGCGGGTCAACCTGTACGGGCTGACGCTGGCTGAGTTGGAGGCGTTCGTCGTTGGGCTCGGCCAGCCGCGTTTTCGCGCCGGCCAGTTGTTCGGCTGGCTCTACGGTCGCGGCGCGTCGTCATTTAGCGAGATGACCGATCTGTCCAAAAGCCTGCGCGAGCAGCTTGCGTCGGTGGCCCGAATCGACGGGCTCGAACTGACCGTCGCCCAGCGGTCGCAAACGGGCACGGTCAAGATGCTCTGGACGCTGACCGACGGGCGGCAAATCGAATCGGTGCTGATCCCCGATCCGTACCTCGGTCGGCTGACGGCGTGCGTCTCGAGCCAAGTCGGCTGCGCGCTGAAGTGCGGCTTCTGCGCGACCGGGTTCATGGGCTTCACCCGTCACCTCTCGCCGGGCGAGATCTACGGGCAACTGTTTCAGATGGACCGCTGGGCGCGTGAAAATCTGGGCGAGACCGGCGCTCGCGGCCTGACGAACGTCGTGTACATGGGCATGGGCGAGCCGCTGCACAACTACGACGCGGTGATGACCAGCACCGAGTTGCTGACCGATCCGCGCGCGCTCGGGTTCTCGCCCAAACGCGTCACCGTCTCGACGAGCGGCCTCGTTCCGCAGATTCGCCGCATCGCCGACGAGCAGCGGCCGTTCCGCCTCGCCCTCTCGCTGCACGCGCCGACCGACGAGCAACGCAGCGCGCTCATGCCGATCAACCGCCGCTACCCGCTCGACGAGTTGATTGACGCGATCCGCTACTACACGATGGCGACCGGAAAACGGGTTACTTACGAGTATATTCTGTTCGAAGGGCAGAACGACAGCCTGCGCGACGCCGACCAACTGGCGAAACTGGCCGCTCGGGCGCCGTGCAAGATCAACCTGATCCCGTACAACCCGGTCGAGGGCGCCTCGCTGACCGGCGCGTCGTTCGCCACGGCCGAAGCCTTCGCCGCCCGCTTGCTGGAACGAGGCGTGCGCGTGACGGTCCGCAAGACGATGGGCGTGGACATCGACGCCGCCTGCGGCCAGCTCGCCGTCAAGAACGAGCGCCGGGTCCGCACTGCCGCCGCACCGGTCGCCGGTTGAGGCGGTTTTTTCTCACCTGAACCGTTCCCGACCGTGACCCCTGAGCAGCAGCGATTGGTTGACCGTGCCCGCCAAGCGATGACGCGGGCGTATGTCCCGTACTCCCGCTTCCACGTCGGCGCCGCGCTCGAATCGACCGACGGGACGATCTACGACGGCTGCAACATCGAGAACAGCGGGTTCAGCCTGACCAACTGTGCCGAGCGGACGGCGTTTTTCAAGGCGATCTCGGAAGGCGCACCGCTGCGGTCGTTTGCCCGGATCGTCATCGTCTCGGACGACCCCGGCTTCACCGCCCCGTGCGGCGCCTGCCGCCAAGTGATGCAGGATTTGGGCGGACCCGAGCTGGAGATCATCATGGCGAACGCGAAGGACGAACTGCGGATTCTGCCGCTCCGCGCGCTCTTGCCGATGGCCTTCGACCCGTCCGCCCTGCCCGGCCACCATCCCGCCTGACCTTCGATGGCTCCAGAATCTGGCAATCGCGTCGGCATCCTGATCGACACGACGCCCGGCGTCGGCGTGCTCCACGGCCTGACCGGCGTCGTGGCCCGGCACGAGGGCGACATCGTCTCCATCGAGATGGCGAGCCTGACGCGGGTTTACCTCGAACTCGTTCTGCCCGATTCGCCGGAGCCGCTGCTGACGGCGCTGCGGGCGCTCCCGGTCGTCACGGCCGCCGTTCAGGTCAAGACGCTGCAGACGATCTACGGCAAGCGGATCATCATCATGGGCGGCGGCGCCCAAGTCGGGCAGGTCGCCATCGGCGCCATCAGCGAGGCCGACCGACACAACATCCGGGGCGAACGGATCTCGGTGGACACGATCCCGCTCGTCGGCGAGCAGGCGCTGGCCGATGCGGTGCGGGCGACGGCGCGGCTGCCACGGGCGGTGGCGCTGGTGCTGGCCGGTTCGCTGATGGGTGGCGAGATCGAGCGCGCCGTCCGCGAGGTGCGGGCGCAGGGCCTCCTCGTCGTCAGCCTGAACATGGCGGGCAGCGTGCCGGAGGCGGCCGATCTGGTCGTGACCGATCCGGTTCAGGCCGGGGTGATGACCGTGATGGCCGTCTCCGACAACGCCAAATTCACCATTGATCGACTCAAACGACGGGTTTTCTGACCCTTCCCAACCCAATCTTTCAGCATGATGGACGCGCAGATCAAGGAGCATATCGGGCGACGGACCGGCTGGATCGAGGTCGTCTGCGGCTCGATGTTCTCCGGCAAGACTGAAGAATTGATTCGGCGGATTCGCCGCGCCCAGATCGCCCGGCAGCGGGTCGAGATCTTCAAACCCCGGATCGACGACCGCTACAGCGCGACCCACGTCGTCTCGCACTCCGACCAATCGATCCCGTCCACGGTCGTCGATTCGGCCGAGGAGATCGTCCTCTTGGCCGGTGACGCGGAAGTGATCGGGATCGACGAGGCGCAGTTCTTCGGTCCCGAGATCGTTCGGGTCTGCGAGACGCTGGCCGACAGCGGGCGCCGCGTGATCGTCGCCGGGCTCGACCAAGACTTTCGCGGCCTGCCGTTCGAGCCGATGCCGCAACTGATGGCCGTCGCCGAGTACGTGACCAAGACGCTCGCCATCTGCGTCGTCTGCGGCAACCCGGCCAACCGGTCGCAGCGCGTCTCGGTCGGAACGAGCCGGGTCGAGGTCGGCGCCGGCGACCGCTACGAACCGCGCTGCCGCGCTTGTTTCGTCCGACCCACCACCGCCCGACCCGCCGCCCTTCCGGCCGACGAATCCGCCGCCGTGCCGCAACTCATCGCCGACTGACTTCTTCCCGTATGCGCGCTGGCTTCCTGCTGCTGCTTTTGCTGATCGCCGCCCCTGTCGCCGTTCAGGCACAGACCTCCGCTGCATCGGACACCGTTCGGACTTCGACCGCTGTCCGGGTGTATGTTGATCAGCCCGGCTATCTGGATGAGCTGGATACCGGAGCGTTGCTGGAGTTCATGCAGACCGAGTTCGGGTTC
>JBBSVG010000386.1:0-3850 GCA_038233775.1 Bacteroidota bacterium
AGTTGCCCGAGGTCAACGAGGACGGGACGACGGCGCTGGCTGGCGTTCGGGTCGTCGGCGATCTGACCGGCGTGCCGCTGCTGAAATTCGCCGCCGATTCGGGCGCCCGAGCGGTCCAATCGATCCTCGCCGAGCGCGATTTCCACCGCTCGGCGGACGGGCTCGATCTGGCGATCATCGGCGGCGGCGTCGCGGGCATCGCGGCGGCCATCGAGGCGAAACGGGCCGGGTTGAAGGTCGTCGTGTTCGAGGCAAGCGAGCCGTTCAGCATCGTCGTCAACTTTCCCAAAGCCAAACCGATCTACACCTACCCGGTTGGGATGACGCCGACCGGTGCCATCCAGTTCCGCGACGAGGTGCATCCGAAGGAAGTGCTGCTGGCCGATCTACAGGCGCAGCTTGTCGCTTCCGGAGTCGAGGTCACGACGGCCCGGATCGAGCTGCTGCGTCGCTCGGGCGGCGAGGTCGAACTCGTCGGACCCGGCGGCCAAACGGTTGCCACCGCCTGCCGGGCGATTGTCGCCATCGGCAAGAGCGGTGACTCGCGGCGGCTGAACGTGCCGGGCGAGGAATTGGACAAGGTGACGAACCGCGTCTTCGATCCGGCCGATTATCGCGGCCAGAAGGTGCTCGTCGTCGGCGGCGGCGACACGGCCATCGAGACGGCAACCGCGCTGGCCGAGGCCGATGCGGCCGTGACGCTGTCGTACCGCAAGCCCGAGTTCTCGCGACCGAAGCCGGAGAACGTCGAGCGGCTGGCCCGGCTGGGCGACCGGGTCGCGGTTCGGTTCAATACGGAAGTGTCGCGGATCGACCCGGCCACCGTCACGCTCCGCGACGGGGCGAGCGGCAAGGACGAGAAGTTACCGAACGACGCCGTCGTGACGGCCATCGGCCACGACGCGCCGCTGAACTTCTTCCGCCGCTCCGGTATCCCGATTCGGCGCGAGTGGCGGGCGGCGACGTGGGCCGGGTTCATCGCGTTCTTCGTCTTCTGCTGCTGGCTCTACACGTGGAAGTCGGGCGGCGTCGTCAACGCGTGGTTCAAGAGCAACCAGTTGTTCCCGTTCAACCTCGGCGCGGCGGCGGCCGACCCGAAAACGTTCGTCGGGACGCTCTGGATCGCCCTCGGTCAGCCGTCGTTCTACTACTCGCTGGCCTACACGCTCTGCGTCGGCCTGTTCGGGTTGAAGCGGATTCGTCGGCGCAAGACGCCGTATGTGACGCGGCAGACGGCGACACTGTTCACGATCCAAGCGCTGCCGCTGTTCATCCTGCCGTTCTTCATCCTGCCGCTGATGGGCGCCCACGGCGCGTTCGACGGCGGCGTCGGCAAGACGGTCGCCGACGCGCTGTTCCCGGCCGAAACCTACGACATCTACGGCCGCGAGTATTGGCGCGCCTACGGCCTCATCCTCGCGTGGCCGCTGTTCATCTGGAACGTGTTCACGTCCGAACCGATGTGGACGTGGCTGGCGATCTCGTTTGTCCAAACGTTCGTCATCATCCCGCTCATCGTCTGGAAGTGGGGCAAAGGCGCGTACTGCGGCTGGATCTGCTCGTGCGGCGCGCTGGCCGAGACGCTCGGCGACGACCATCGCGAAAAGATGCCGCACGGGCCGATCTGGAACCGGGTCAACATGGTCGGCCAAGTTGTGCTGGCGACGGCGATGATCCTGTTTTTCGCCCGCGTGCTGTCGTGGAGCTTTCCGAACACCGGTTTTGGCGGGGCGATCAACGGTTTTTATAGCGGGCTGCTGTCGAGTTGGTCCGTGCTCGGCGTCGAGCTGAACTACTACCATCTGGTCGATATTTTTCTCGCCGGGATCGTCGGCGTCGGGTTCTACTTCTGGTTCTCGGGTCGCGTCTGGTGCCGCTTCGCCTGTCCGCTGGCCGCCTTAATGAACATCTACGGCCGGTTCAGCCGCTTTCGCATCTTTGCCGACAAGAAGAAGTGCATCTCGTGTAACGTCTGCACCTCGGTCTGCCACCAAGGGATCGACGTGATGGCGTTCGCCAACAAGGGCTTGCCGATGGAGGACCCGCAGTGCGTCCGCTGCTCGGCCTGCGTCTCGAGCTGCCCGACCGGCGTGCTCTCGTTCGGCTACTTCGACGGCGACGATATTCCGATTCTCGACCAGCTGCCCGCCTCGCCGGTCCAGATGGCCGCCGGCCACGCCGTCGCGACCCCGATGGCGCCTTAACGATCCAGACGGCCGTGAATCTGGTCGCGTTGCGCTTGGCCGGTGGATTGCCGAACCCGCGCAACGCTCTGGTTTTCCCTGCCCGATGTTTCATGGCTGAACTGCTTTTGCCCGTTGCGCCCGTCTTGCCAACCGACCGCACCGCCGTCGTGCGGCAGTCGGAGGTGCTGGCCGCGCTCTCGGTCGCGCTCGATCTGACCGAAGGGCAGCCGCCCGGCCACACCGTCCGCTCGTGCGCGATTGCGCTGCGGCTGGCGACGGAACTCGGTCTGCCTGAAGCCGACCAATCGGCGCTCTACTACGCCGTGCTGCTGAAAGACACCGGTTGTTCGAGCAACGCGGCCCGGATGGCGGCGCTGTTCGGCGCGGCCGATCAATCGGTCAAAGGGCGGATGAAGTTCGTCGATTGGCACCGGAAGCTGCCTTTGGCGATCCAGACGCTGCGAAACGCTGGTCAGGGCAGCGGACTCCGGCAGAAGTTGACGCACTTTTTCGGAATCCCAAAAGCCGGCGAGGTGACGCGCTCGCTCAACAAAATCCGCTGCGAGCGGGGCGCCGACATCGCCCGCGAACTCGGTTTCCCGGAAGCGACCGCACTTGCTATCCGCAACCTCGACGAGCATTGGGACGGTGGCGGCTACCCGGAAGGGTGCGTCGGGGCCGAGATTCCGTTGCTGGCCCGGATCGCCAACCTCGCCCAGACGGTCGAGATTTTTCATCAAGCGCACGGCCTCGAACCGGCGATGCGGGTCGTCCGGCAGCGGCTCGGCTCGTGGTTCGACCCCGAACTCGCCAACCGGGTGCTCGGCTGGCGCAAAGACAGCGGCTGGTGGTCGGCGCTGCGCGAACCGGACATCGCTCGCGCCGTCGTTGCCGCCGAGCCGGGCGGCGGGGCGCAGTCGGTCGATGAAGCCGGACTCGACCGGATCGCCGAGTCGTTCGCCGGGATCATCGACGCCAAATCGCCGTTCACCTTTCAGCACTCGGCCAACGTCGCCCGCTACGCCCGGTTCGCCGCCGAGAAACTTGGCCTCGGTCCGCAAGAAGGGCGGCGGCTCTACCGCGCCGGGCTGCTGCACGACATCGGCAAGCTCGGCGTGTCGAACCGGGTGCTCGACAAGCCGGGTCCGCTGAACAACGACGAGCGCGGGCTGATGGCGCAGCACCCGGTTTACACTTGGCAGATTCTGTCGCGGGTGACGGCGTTCGACGATCTGGCTTTCACGGCCGCGCTGCACCACGAGAAGCTCGACGGCTCCGGCTACCCGTGGGGCTTCGACGCCGACCGGCTCGACCGGCCCGCCCGCATCCTCGCCGCCGCTGACGGCTACGAAGCGCTGACCGCCGACCGCCCCTACCGCGCTGGATTGTCGCCCGAAGTCACGCTGGGCATCTTGCAGCGCGACGTTCGCTCCGGCCGACTGGACGCCGAGGCGGTTGCGGTGCTGGCCGACCTCTCGTAACCCACGCTCGCTATGCTTCGCTGGGACTGCCGACCGTTCGCCGCGCTCTCGCTGGCCGATCTCTACGACCTGATGGCGCTCCGGCAGCGCGTTTTCATCGTCGAGCAAGCGTGCCCGTACTTGGACGCCGACGGATACGACGACCGGGCCGAGCACCTGATGGGCCGCGACGAATCCGGTCGC
>JBBSVG010000387.1:0-3849 GCA_038233775.1 Bacteroidota bacterium
GAGCGGGAGAAGTCCGAAGCCCCACAGCCGGGCCGTGCCAATGGAAAAGTGCAAGGGAACGCTGCTTGGTCCAGTCATCACTAGGTCGGCATCGGTGACGGGCTGGGTCCCGGCGATCCGGCTAACCGGCTGGACGAAGACTCGGGCCGTCAACCCGCTGCCGCCGATTGGTCAGGCGCCGGGTCGCGACGATGAGCGCTACGCCGCCGTCGTCCGGTTTGGCAGCGGACGAAACGGCTCGGGCGAGTTGACGGGGATCGTCGGCAACGACCGCTATTTCTGGCTCGATCAGGCCGACGCAACCCGCGATTGGGCCGCGTTCGACGCCTCGTTCACCGTCCCGACCGGCGCGACCTACGCCGATCTGTCGCTTCGCCGCCGTCGCTTGGCGGTCGGGACGATGTGGATCGACGATCTCGCGCTGACCGCCGTCGCCGTGCCCGAACCGAACGGTCTGTCTGGGTTCACGCTTCGGGCCGACGCCGAGGGGCAATCGACGACCAGCCTCGCCGTCGTCGCCGATCTCTCGGGTGACGCGAACGGCAACGCGACCGCGACGCTGACGCTCGTCAGCCTGCCCGACACGACCGTGCTCCGCCGGACCGTGTTGCTGAACCGGATCGGCCCGGCGTCGCTGCGGGCGGTTGTCTCGGGCCTCGCGGCCGACCGTTCCTATCAAGCCCGCGTGACCGTCACCGATCCCGACGGCGTCACCGGCGCCGCGACCCGCACGCTGACCGTTCGGACTGCCGCCGAGTCGGGCGCGGGTCCGCTGCTCTCGCTTGATCATCTGGATTATTTGACCGTTCCGATGCGCGTCGCCGGGCGGAATGTCCTAATCGTCCACATCTACTCGAACGCGCCGGATTACGGTTGGGTCGGCGACAGCGACGAGGGCATCGCCTGTGTGGACGACGCGACCCGCTCGGCGATGGCGTATCTGCGCCGCTGGCAGGCAACCGGCGACGAGCGGCTTCGCACCCAAGCGGAAGGCTTGCTCCGCTTCGTGATGGCGATGGAAGCGCCCGGCGGCGGGTTCTACAACTTCATCTGGCCCGACGGATCGATCAACACCAACGGTCCGACCAGCCGACCGGACGGCGTTCCGTTCTGGTTCTGCCGCGCGATGTGGGCGCTCGGCGAAGGCTACGCCGGGCTGCGCGATGCCAATCCAACGCTGGCCGACTCGCTTGGCGCCGCCTTCCGCCGAGGCGTCGGTCGCGCGCTGCCGTACACCGCAAACGCTGGCCGAACGACCAGCAGCGCCGGGTTGAGCGGCGTGCCCGGCTCGAACTGGCTGCTGAGCGAGTCCGGCGGCGCATCGGCCGAGGCCGTGCTTGGGCTGGTTCCGTTCGTCCGCCTGACCGGCGACGCCGACGCGCGGTTGCTCTTAACCCGGCTCTGCGACGGGATCGCCGCGCTCCAATGGCCCGACCGGTTCGGTCCGCTGGCCGGCGTGCATCCGTCGGACGCGAACCGGCTGCTGCGCTGGCACGAGTGGGGCCAGCGGCAGACCCTTGCGCTGGCGCTGGCCGGCCGCGCGTTTGGCCGAACCGATTGGACCGCGAGCGCGACCGCCGAAGCCGACGGCTTTTTTACCCATTTTCTTGTCGCCGGCCGAATGCCGACGCTGCTCTTGCCGACGCCGTCGTCCGACGAGTCGGCGCTGGAGTACGGGCGCTCGAATCTGGTCGAAGGGCTGATCGCCGTGGCGCGGGCGACCGGTGATTCGAGTTACGCCGTTCGGGCCGGGCTCGCGGCGCGCTGGTGGACCGGCGACAACCCGGCCCGGCAGCCGATGATCGACGCCGCTCGCGGACTCGCCTTCGACGGCGTCACGGCCGACGGCGGGATCAACCGCAACAGCGGCGCGGAATCGGTCGCCGAGGCGCTGCTCGGATTGGGTGCAATCGAGTCGAGTCCAACCGCGCGCATGATGCTCAACCGGCGGCGCGAATCGACCAACGTCCCGCCGATCCAGTTGGCGACGGCCGCCGAAGTCCGCAGCGGCCTGCTGCGCCGCGTCACGCCGCCGACCGCTTGGTCCGGCGCCGCCGTTCCGGCCGACGGCGGGCGCTCCGTCGAGGTCCGCACCGGCGACACGCTCCGCTACCGTTTTAATACGCTCGAAGCCGGTCCGCACCTTGTTTATTTGACGCTGCTCCGCAACGACGGCGCACTGACCGAAACCGCGTTGCGGCTGACCCTCGACGGCGGCGCGGCCGTCACCATTCCGACCGGTGGTGTCTCACCGGCCTACCCTGAGCCGCGCACGGTCGCCCTCGGCGGCACGCTTGCGCCCGGCGAGCACACGCTCGATGTTGCCTACGCCGGGACGCGAACCGACCGGGGCGCCGGGCTGGACGCGGTCGGGCTGCTCCCGGCGACCGCCCACGCGACGTGGCGGTCGCCGAGCGGCGAGTTGGTCGAGGTGACAGCGCAGACCGACCGCAGCCTGACGGCGGTCGCCGGCGCGCCCGCGCCGCCTGTCTCGCCGCGCGTGCTGTCCGTCAGCCCGAACCCGTTTAATCCAGCGACGACGATCCGCTATCAGCTATCGGCGATCAGCAACGTCCGATTGGACATCTTTGATGCGCTCGGCCGCAAGGTGCGAACGCTCGTCGATGAGACGAAACCGGCCGGACAGTACACCGCGACGTTCGACGGCAGCGGTCTGCCGACCGGCGTGTACCTCGTCCGGCTGACGGTCGGCGAGCGGATCGCCGTTCGCCGTGTTACCTTGCTCCGTTGACGGCGCGAAGTTGGCAGGGAACGGGTCGGTCTGCCGCGTCAGTTATTCGGGACGCACAGATTCCCCATCGCCATAGACCGCTCCCCGATGAACAGCAGCAAGCAGATCCTGATCGTTGACGACGAGCCGCATATCCTGCTCTCGCTCGAATGTCAGCTCGCCGACATCGGCGGGCTCGACGTGATTACGGCCGAGAACGGCGAGGAGGCGTTCCAGAAGATCCAGGAATTCCGCCCGCGACTCGTGTTCCTCGACGTGATGATGCCGAAGATGAGCGGCTACGACGTCTGCGCTAAAGTCAAGGCTGATCCCGAGTTAAAGGACACGTATATCATCCTGCTGACCGCGAAAGGGCAGGAGCGCGATAAGACGCGCGGGCTTGATGTCGGCGCCGACGAGTACATCACCAAGCCGTTCGATCCCGACGCGATCCTCGACAAGGCCAACGACATTCTCGGCGCCGCCTGAGGCGCCCCCGACCCCCGGCGACCGGCCGCCCATCCCGACCTGTCCAGACCGAGGTTCTCTGCCTGTGTCGCCAGCCGCTTCCGCTCTCGCCGACCTTCTGACCGCTCTCGCTGACGGCGTTTGCACGCTCGACGCCGAGGGATACGTCACCGCTGTCAATCCGGCATTCGCCCGACTCGCCGACCGAGCCGCTGCCGACCTCGTGGGCCGCTCGGCCGCTGACCTGTTCGCCCCGGCCGACGATGGGGCGGCCGATCCCGCCGCCGATCCCCGGCTGACCTCGTCGCACCCGTGGCACGGCCC
Source organism: Bacteroidota bacterium (assembly GCA_038233775.1). Taxonomy (GTDB): domain Bacteria; phylum Bacteroidota; class JBBSVG01; order JBBSVG01; family JBBSVG01; genus JBBSVG01. The sequence goes on from JBBSVG010000387.1 coordinate 3,524, forward strand.
TCGTCGGCTGCTGCTGCCGGACGGGTCGATGGTCGAAACCGACGCCGTCGTCACGCCGCTGCACGATGCGGACGGGCATCTTATTGGTCGACTCGAACTGCACCGTCGTCCAGCCGAGAGCACCGCTGCGTCGGAGCGGATCGAATCGGCACCGATCACCGACCGGACCCGGTTCGAACTGGAAGCGGCGCTGCGAAACCTGACCGACGGAATCATCATCGCCGGTCCCGACGGCCGCATCCGGCTGGCGAACCCGAGCTTTCAGCGGATGTTCAGCTTGCCGCAGGACCGCTTGGTTGGCCGACCGGTGGCCGAGGCGATCCGCA
>JBBSVG010000388.1:0-3849 GCA_038233775.1 Bacteroidota bacterium
CAGCGGAGCAACGACCAGCAGAGCCAGTTCTACAAAAACACGTTGCTCGTCGTCCCGCAGGTGCCAGCGGTCTATAGCGGGGCATCGGACACGCTGAACTACTATGTCGAGTTCTACAACCTGAATCTCGCGCCGTCGTCCACGATCTACCTGCGACACTATATCCGCGCAGCCGGCGACAACCAGCCGGTGGCTGCCTCGATCCTCCAGCAGCGCCAGGGCCGACCCAACGGCGACATCGTCCACCGGGGCCACGTCGATCTCTCGACGCTGCCGACCGGCTCGTACGTGCTTCGCGTCGCGGCGCTCGACTCGGCGCGGCAGGAGGTGGCTGCCCGAGACCGCCGGTTCTTCGTCTATCACCCCGAGATCGCCTCGTCTTCGCAGATGGCGAGCACCGATCTCTCGCTTTCGCAGAGCGAGTTCGCGACGCTGACAGAGGCGCAGTTGGCGCTACAGTTCAGTCAGATCGAGGCACTTGCCAACACGAACGAGAAGCGGGTCTACCGCGACCTGAAAGACCTCGACGCCAAGCGGCAGTTCCTGTTCGACTTCTGGCGCCGCCGCGACCCCGACCCGAACACGTCGCAGAACGAAGCCAAGATCGAGTTCGATGATCGCGTGCTGGCCGCCAACCAGAAGTTTCGGACGGCGTATCGCGAGGGGTGGCGCACGGACCGGGGACGGGTGTATCTCCAGTACGGTGCGCCGTCCGAGACAGATCCGCACCCGAGCGAGCGCGGCAAGTATCCCTACGAAACGTGGCGCTATGACGCTATCGAGGGCGGGGTGATGTTCGTATTTCTCGACCGGAGCGGTTTCTCCGACTACCGTCTGATCCACTCGACGGCCCGCAGCGAGGTGCAGAACCCCGATTGGGAGAAGCTGACCGACGCCCAAGTCAACCGCTTCGGCGGCGACGCGTCGAACTGAGCGGATTGGGGTTTATGGCGAAGCTGAGTCACAGGCTGCCCTATCTGCTTCTGCGGGCGGTGGCTGGGGGATTCAATGCGCTGCCGCTGCCGGCCGCGCGCAAGCTGGCTCGGTCGCTCGGGCGGCTCGTCCACGTCGCGCTTCGGCGCGGGCGGCGGTACGAGGAAACGCTCGATACGCTTCGCCGGGCGCTGCCGGAACGGACTGAGTCGGAGCGGCGGGCCATCGTCCGGGCGAACTACGAAGGCTTGGCCGTGCTGATGGCCGAGTTCGTCCGGGCGCCCCGGCTCTCGCCCGAACAAGTCGCTGTGCTGGTCGATATTCCGCCCGACAATGCCCTGACAGCCGCGCTCGCCGAGGGTCGGGGCGCGGTTGCGTTGGGCGCCCATTTCAGCAACTGGGAGCTGGAGGCGCTTGCCATCGGCTACGGGATCTCGCCCGTCGCCATCGTCGTCAAAACCCAGTCGAATCCGCTGGTCGATGCCTACGTCAACGGGCTGCGGACCGTCGGCGGCGTCAACCGGATGGTCCCGATGGGCGTCTCGGTCCGCGAGATCATTACGACGTTGCGCGGCAACGGGCTGGTCGGGTTGCTCGGCGACCAAGCGGCGAGCGAAGATGCGTTCTACGCCAGCTTCTTCGGCCGACCGGCGGCGACGTTCCTCGGTCCCGCGACCTTTGCCTTGAAGATGAATGCGCCGCTGGTGCTGATGCTGGCCGTCCGTCAGCCCGACGGCCATTATGTGCTCGAGACCGAGCGCATCCCGACCGACGACCTAACCGGCGGCGCAACGACCGAGAACGTCGCCCGATTGACGCAGCGGCATGTCACCCGGCTCGAGGCGACCATCCGGCGCCACCCGGAGCAATGGCTCTGGCTGCACCGTCGGTTCAAGCGACCACCGGCCGATCTGGACGCTTGGCGCCGCGAGATTGCGCCGATCTTGGCCGCCGAGTCGCCCACCGCTTGATCTACCGCACGCCGAACGCCTGCCAGGTGGCATAGGTTTGGACAATCGAGCGACAAACGGTGACAGCGGCAATGAGTGGAGACTGAATGCGAAATCCGATTCTGACGGCGATGACGGCTGCATTTCTGATCGGCAGCGCGGCGACGACGGACGCCTCTGCAATGGTTCCTTCTGAGCGGATGGCGGTGGCCGGTCGCGACGCGGTTCGGGTCGCGCCGCCGCTGACCCAGACGCCGACCCGGATGCGAAAGGTGCCGAACGTCGCCTTCACCACCGGCGAGGAACTCAAGTTCGACCTGAAGTACGGCTTCATAAAGGCCGGCGAGGCGACGATGTCGATCCCCGAGCACAAGATCATCTCGGGTCGCGACACCTATCACGTCGTCTTTCGCGCCCAATCGAGTCGGACGTTCAGCAAGTTCTTCCGCGTGGACGACCGCTACGAGACGTTTCTGGACCTCGAGGGCATTCACCCGTGGCGCTTCGAGCAGCACATCCGCGAGGGCGGCTACCGTCGCGATGCCGAAGTGACGTTCGATCACGCTCGCGGTGTGGCGATTGACGGCGACAAGGAGTACGCGATTCCGCCGTTCGTCCACGACATCGTCAGCGCGTTCTACTTCGTGCGGACGCAGGACCTGAGCCGGATGCACGACGGCGAGGTGATCAAGCTGCAGAACTTCTTCAACGGCAAGGTCAACCCGCTCGATGTCCGGTTGGTCAAGCGCGAGCGGATCGAGACGCCGGCCGGGACGTTCAACGCGCTGAAGATCGAGCCGTTGGTGCAGGAAGGCGGCCTGTTCAAGAGCGAAGGGCGGCTGTTCCTCTGGCTGACCGACGACGAGCGGCACATCCCGATTCGGGTCGAGTCGAAGGTGGTCGTCGGCTCGATCCGGGCCGAGTTGACCCACATGAAGGGGATCAACGGCCCCATCGCTTCCGCGCTCTGACCTCGATTTCCCGCTGAAGCGGTCGGGTGCCTCGCGTGTCCGACCGCTATCCTGCCGCTCGCTTCCCGCCGCCTCGCGCCATGTTCGACCCTGACGATTTCCCCGACGCACCGCTGGCGGTCGCCGTCAAGTCGCGCCCGTGGGATGGACCCATTGAGCAAACGGACCTCGTCCACAACCGGTGGGGCTTTGCTGGGTGGACGCTGTTCGCCGTGCTGGCGGTCGTCATCGGCCTGTTCAGCCTGTTCGGCTCGCTGCTGACGGTGTTGCTCGTCGGGTTAGACGGGATCACGCACCTGACGGCGGCCAACATGGGTCGGCTGCGGGTGGCGAACACGGTCGGCCAACTGCTGTTCATCCTCGTCCCGACGCTCGGGTTGGCGCGGCTGCACAGCCTGCATCCGACCCGTTATCTGCGGCTCGTTCGGCCGATGCGACCGGCGCTCACGCTCGGGCTGCCGGCCGTCGCGATGCTCGTCGGCTACCCGTTTTTCGGCTGGCTGGCGACGGTGATCGGCGACTGGTCGGGTTGGCCCGAATGGTTGCGGCAGATTCAGCAGCAGGCCGGCGATCTGGCCGAGCAGATGGTCACGGCGCACTCGGTTCCGGCGTTCCTCTGGATCGTCGTCGTCGCGGCGGTTACGCCGGCCTTGTGCGAGGAAGCGATCTTTCGCGGTTACGCGCTGCACAACTGGCTGCGGACGTTTACGGCGCCGGTCGCCATCGTCCTGACCGGTGTGCTGTTTGGGCTGATCCATTTTCAACCGTTCAGCTTCCTCTCGCTGGCGCTGCTCGGTTGCACCTTCGGCTGGCTGACGCACCGCACCGGCAGCCTCTGGCCGGCGATGACGGCGCACTTTACGAACAACCTCGTCGCCGTCAGTCTGCTCTACGGGGCGCAGCGGTTCGGGCTGCCGACCGGCGCGTCGGCCGATGACATCACCGTGCCGATCCCCGTAGCGCTTGGCTCGCTCGCCCTGTTCGGCTTCACGCTG
>JBBSVG010000389.1:0-3846 GCA_038233775.1 Bacteroidota bacterium
AGCTTCGACGACAACGCGATGTACCGCCACCCAGAGTTCGCCGAGTTGCGCGATCTGGACGAGGAAGACCCGCTTGAGGTCGAGGCGAGCAAGTCGAGCCTGAACTACATCAAGCTCGACGGCAACGTCGGCTGCATGGTCAACGGCGCCGGGCTGGCGATGGCGACGATGGACATCATCAAGCTGGCTGGCGGCGAACCGGCCAACTTCCTCGATGTCGGCGGCGGCGCCAACGTCGAGACGGTCCGCAACGGGTTCCGAATCATCTTGTCCGACCCGAACGTGAAGGCGCTGCTCATCAACATCTTCGGCGGGATCGTCCGCTGCGACCGGGTCGCCAACGGGATCGTGGAAGCGGCGCGGAGCATGGAGATCAAGGTTCCCATTGTCGTCCGGCTGGCCGGGACGAACGCCGAGTTGGCGAAAGACATCCTCAACCAGAGCGGTTTGAAGCTCGTCGCCGCCGAAGGGCTGCGCGACGCTGCCGAGAAAGTCACAGAAGCGCTCGCCGCCTGAACCGTCCGTCGCCCGTAAAAAGCCCGAATCTCGTCGTGAGGTCCGGGCTTTTTTGTGAAGCGAAGCCGATCCGAAGTGCGCGCAACGGCAAAAAGCCGTTCAGTATCTCAAAAATCCGCATGAACGCGGCAGCACCCGGCACCCGATCTTGCCTGTCACCCTGAACGAAGTGAAGGGTCTCACAACGAGGTCAACGGAAGGTCGTGCGGGCTTCGGCATGAGATCCTTCGCGTTGCGACCTGCGGCGGCTTCGTCGGCAGGATGACAGAAGATCGAAAGGGCCGCCTTTCTTCATCGAGAAATGGGATCAAGAAACCGGCGGGCACATCAAAGAACGAGGCGGAGCAAGAGGAACAGCAGGCCGGCGAGGAGCATCGCGGCGGGCAGGGTGAACAGCCACGCGAGCGCGATGTTGCGGACGGTGCTCGCCTGAATCCCGGTCCGGTTGGCGACCATCGTCCCGGTCACACCCGAGGCGAGCACATGAGTCGTGCTGACCGGCAGACCGAAGGCCGACGAGAGCCCAATGGTCGCGGCGGCGACGATCTCGGCCGAGGCGCCTTGGGCGTAAGAGAGCTTCTGCAAGCCGATCTTCTCACCGACCGTCACGACGATCCGCTTCCAGCCGACCATCGTCCCGAGCCCGAGCGCAAGCGCGACGGCGAACAGCACCCAGCGCGGCGCGTAGTCGGTGATGTTGCGCAACTGTCCCCGGAGCGACTTGAGTTGCGCCACTTGATCGGCCGGCAACCCCTGTCCTTCGAGCGTCGAGACGGCCTTGTCCACCCGCAGGATGCTGCGCCGGACCTGCCAGCGGAGCGAGTCGGGGATCTGCTTGACCGACGTCCGACCGTCGAGCGCCGATTGGATCGTCGCCAGATCGGTCCGCATCTCGTCGGACAGCACGAGTTCGGCTGGCTCGACATCCGTCGGGGCGGCGTGGGCGACGCCGGACTCCGGGACCGATGCGCCGACGCGAACCGTCTGCAAGGTGGTCGTCAATTGGGCGGCGGCGGCGGCGGTCTGGCGCATCTGGTCCGGCTGGTAGTGCTGGTTCAGCGCGTACTGCGCTGGCAGGAAGCCCATCAGCACCAGCATGATCAGCCCGACGCCCTTCTGGCCGTCGTTCGAGCCGTGGGCGAACGAGACGCCGGTGCACGTCAGGATCAGAATCCAGCGAATCCACGACGGCGGCGGCGTGTGTTCATCGGCCGGCCAGTACAGCTCCGCCCGTTTGATCAGCTTCTTCGACAGCCACAGAAGCCCGTAGGCCAGCCCAAAGCCGACCAGCGGCGAGACGATCAGCGCCAGCCCGATGTCGCCCGCTTTGGTCCAGTTGACGCCGGCGCCGAAGACATGGCCGGGCAAGAGCGAGTTCGCCACGCCGACGCCGAGAATCGCGCCGATCAGCGTGTGCGACGACGAAGCCGGCAGCCCGAGATACCACGTCCCGAGGTTCCACAGGACGGCACCGATGAGCAGCGCCATCACGGCGGCCAGCCCGTCGGCCGTGTTGCCGGCCACCAGCAGGTCGATGGGCAGCAGGTGGACAATCGCCATCGCAACCGCGATCCCGCCGACGAGCACACCGAGGAAGTTCCACACGCCCGACCAGATCACCGCCGCCCACGGCTTCAGCGACTTCGTGTAGATTACCGTCGCCACCGCGTTGGCGGTGTCATGGAATCCATTGACGACCTCGAAACCGAGCGCGATGGCGAGACCGAGGAGCAGCAGCATGGGGGTCAGTCTAAGCTGGTGAGCGGGCAGCAGCGGGGCCGCCGTCGAGCGAACGCTCGTGTCTCGTCAGAAAGGTGTCGGCACACGGAACGGCGCCGGGTGGGCACACAGAACATGCCGCCAGAGCCCGATTCGGGGCCACATCCGAAGGGTAACGATTTGATAACGTCCGCCGACGGCGACGGCAAAACGCCCCGTGCTCACAGATAGAACACGGGGCGTTTTGGGCAACGGAGCCGACAGCGGTTACTGCCGAGTGACGTTGACCTGGACCTGCGCCGTCACCTTCGGGTGGAGCTTGATGTCCACGGCGAAGACGCCGAGCTGCTTGATCGGGTCTTCGAGGCGAATCTTCCGCTTGTCAACCGGCAGCCCCTTGGCTTCGAGCGCGTCGGCGATGTTCTGGCTGGTGACCGACCCGAACATCCGGTCTTCCTCGCCGACGTTGACCGCGAAGGTCAGCACGACGCCGTTGTACTTCGTCGCCTCGCCTTCGGCCGAGCGCTGGATGCGGAGTTGCTGCGCCTGAATCTGACGCTTCTCCTCGTCAATCCGCTTCAGGTTGCCTTTGGTCGCCATTGCGGCCATGCCACGGGGCAACAGGTAGTTGCGGCCGTAACCGTCCTTGATTGAAACGACATCGCCGGCGTCGCCGAGCGTGTCGATGTCCTGCTTCAGAATGACCTTCATGGGAATCTCACCGTTGGATAGGGCACATGGGACGCTTGGGCCGGCACGGCCGGTCAGCGCTGGGCAGACGGGTCGCGGCCCTCGGCTCGACGGCCGATCAGGGCAATCCCCTCGTCCTCCGCAAACTCTTTCTCGAACCCGACGAGGTCGGTCGCCGCATCGTCGCAGCCGCCCGACTCGGCAGCGCCGCGTCGGCTGAGGAACTGGATTCGTCGGGCCTTGATCTCAACCGAGGTTCGACTCGATCCATCCTCCGCCCGCCAGCTTCGCGACTGCAACTCACCGTCGATCAGCACCGCCGCGCCTTTACGCAGCGACTCGGAGCAGCTCTCGGCCAGCTTGTTCCACGCCACCACACCGACGTAGCAGACCTCTTCCTGCCACTCCGAGTGGCCGTCGCGGTACTTGCGGTTGGCGGCGATACAGAAGTTGACGACCGGCGTGCCGCTCGTCGTCTGCCGCGTAACCGGATCTTTCGTCAGGTTGCCCGCGATGATCACGTTGTTGATCTCGGGCATCTTCAGCTCCGCCATGGCAACCGCTCCGTCTGGGGCACCGACCGACCGTCAGGGGTTCAGCGCGGGCTCTCCGCCGGTCGGTCGCCACGGGGCGCACCGCCCTCACGCGAACCACCGCCGCTGCGGCCACCGCGATCTCCGTCGCGACCGCCTTCACGGCGCGGCTCCGGCTCGGTCTCGATGGGCTCACCAGCCGCTTGCCGGTCGGCGACGACCTGCTTGTAGGCCAGCGCCTTCTTGTCGAGCAGGACCGTCAGGTAGCGGACGACGTCCTCATCGAGCCGGAAGATCCGCTCCAACTCGGCGATGGCCGGGGCCGGGGCGGTGAACTCGAGCCGGGTGTAGAACCCGTTCGTCTTCTTACCAATCGGGTAGGCCAGCC
>JBBSVG010000390.1:0-3845 GCA_038233775.1 Bacteroidota bacterium
TCACCGGTCGAGGACGCCTCGGTTTCATCGACGAGCACATCGGGCGTCAGTTCCGGCTCGGTGTGGTGGTCGATCACGACCCGCTTGGCCGAACTCGCGGCGACCGGCTCGGCCAGTCCGGTTCGGGCCAGCCGGTTCGTGTCGAGTTGCAGGATCACGTCGGCGTCGGCAAAGAGCTGCTGCTGCTCGGCGCTGCCGTCGTACACCGTCACCCGCTTGCCGGTCGGGTCGAGAAACCGATACTGACGCGGCACCGCCGAGGTGCTGACGACGTGAGCCGTCTTGCCCATCGCTTCGAGGCAATGGCTCAGGCCGATGCACGAGCCGAGCGCGTCGCCGTCGGGGCGCTCGTGGGTGATGAGAATGAACCGCTTGCCGCTGCGGATTGTGTCGGCGACCCCTTGCCATTCAGCCAAACCGGACCTCTTCATTGCCTTTTTTTGCCGCCCGCGCCTCTCGCGGCAGCGGGCTTAAGGTACGTCCGCAACGGCCCGAGCGCCAAAGCGGTGTGATGTCGGTCGGCTGGAACCGCCGGAAACGCAGCGCGCCGGGACGGCTGGCCTGCCGCCCCGGCGCGTTTTGTCCCCAGCAACCGAGCACCTATTCCTTCACGCCGCCGAGCACATATCTCCCATCCTGTCATCCTGAGCAACGCGAAGGATCTCACGGAGGGTCCAGCCTCGGCGTGAGATCCTTCACTTCGTTCAGGATGACAGCGAATTAAGAAGGGATGACTTTACCAGCAAACATGCTTATTCCTTCACGCCGCCGAGGGTCAGGCCGCCGACCAGGAAGCGCGACAGGGCGAGGAACAGGATGACGATGGGCGCGCTCATCATCAGCGCACCGGCCGAGTAGAGTCCCCACGACACCTGCAGATCGCTCTGAAACAGCTTCAGCCCGAGCGGCAAGGTGAACAATTCCTGATCTTGCAGGATCACGTTGGCGACCAGATACTCGCTCCACGCGGTCATAAACGAGAACAGCGCCGTGATGACCAGCGCGGGCGCGGCCAGCGGCAGGACGACCCGCCAGAACGTCTCGAACGGCGTGCAACCGTCGATGGTCGCAGCTTCTTCGAGCGACTTCGGGATCGTGTCGTAGTAGCCCTTCATCTGCCAGATGCAGAACGGCAGCGCCGTGGACGTGTAAACGACGATCAGGCCGAGAAACGAGTTGAACAGGCCGAGGTTAATCAGCATCAAAAACAGCGGGATGAGGATCATCGTCGCCGGGAACATCTGCGTGACGAGCAGCCCGATCATCGCGCCGTCGCGGCCCTTGAACCGGTAGCGGCTGAACGCATACCCGGCCGTCGAGGCGAGCACCACGCCGACGGCCGTCACGGTCAGCGAGACGAGCAGCGAGTGGCCCAGCCAGCGGAGAAACGGTTGCTCGAAGAACAGCCGCCGGTAATTCTCCAGCGTCGCGCCTTCCGGGATGATCGCCAGCGAGCGGGTCAGCAGCTTGTCGCCCGGCCGCAGGCTGATCGTGATGACGTTCAGGATCGGGTAGAGCGAGAAAGCGACGAAGAACAGCAGCACCGCATAGATCGCGATGCGCTGTCCCGTCGAGGCATCGCGGGGTCCGTTCATGGGCTGGGGAAAGGGGAGAAAAACGCGTCAGTAAACCGATTGGGTCGCTTTCGTCTTCTGAATAAAGCTCCAACCGAAGACGAGCAGCAGCACGAACACGACCATCGAGAAAGCCGCCGCGTAGCCGAACCGGTAGTACGAGAACGCGGCCTTGTACATCCACGAGGCGATGATGTGGTTCTTGTCCGACGGCTCGCCGCCGTTGGTGACCAGATAAATGACGTTGAAGTTGTTGAACGTCCAGATCGTCCCGAGCGTGATCGCTGGGACCATGACCGGCTTCAACAGCGGCATGGTGATGTTGCGGAACTGGTCCCACCACGTCGCCCCGTCGATGTCGGCCGCTTCGTAGAGCGCGTCGGGGATCGACTGCAAGCCGCCGAGCGCAATGACCATCATGAACGGGAACCCGAGCCAGATGTTGGTGATGACGGCCGCGAAGAAGGCGCCCCACTCGGTCGATAGCCACGCCGGACCGAGGATGCCGAACTTGTCGAGCACCAGATTGACCGCGCCGTACTCGGCGGTAAACATCCCGCGCCATGTCAGCGCGCTGATGACCTGCGGCACGGCCCACGGGAGGATCAACAGCGTGCGGATGATCGCTTTGCCGCGCAGGTTCTTGTTCAGCAGCATCGCCAGAAAGACGCCAATGGAGACGTGCGCGGCGACGTTGAGCACCGTCCACAGAATCGTCTTGCCGAAGAACCGGTAGAACTCGGCCGAGCTAAATACCTCGCCGTACTGGCGAAACCCGACCACGCTCCAGTCGCGGAAGTGCAGCAGGTTCATGTTGGAGAAACTCACCACCACGTTGTAAAGAAACGGGTAGAGAATCACCCCGGCCATGATGAGGAACGCGGGCAGCGTGTAGAGATACGCCAGCGTCGTGGACGACAGCCCGTCGCGTCCCTCGCCCGCTTCGGAGAACGAGCCGCGTGGCGGTCCGCCGACGTTCGTCTCGGCCGTCCGCAGCTTCTGCTCGGGCGATTCGGTGGCGACCACCGCTTGCCGCTGCGCCTCTGCCCCGATCATTGCCATGCGCGTCTTCGGTTGTGGACTGGGTCGCGCCGCCGATCAGAGGCGACGCCGGTTGGGCAAGCCGACCTACTGGTTCATCTCGTCGATCAGCCGCTCGGCATTCGACTGCATCTTCTTGGCGGCCTGCGGCGGCGTTAAGGGCGCGTCGTTCGAGAACAGCGCTTGGTAAGGCGGCCGCATCGCGTCCCAGATGATCCGCATCTCTTTGACCGTCGGTTGCGGCTGCGAGACTTCCAACTGGCGCATCGACTGTTGCAGGGTCGAGTCGGCGGCGACGAGCGGATCGTTGAACGCTTCTTGGCGCGATGGGATCGTCCCACCGGTCCGCGTAAACGCCAGTTCAACGTCGGTCGAGGTCAGGAACCGAATCAGCTCGGCCGCCATCTGGCGCTTCTCGCCGGTCGCGTTGACGTTCATCGCGTAGCCACGGGCGGTCGCCATCGGGCGCGGCCATTGGCCGTTGTCGAGCATCGGGATGCGGGCGACGCCGAAATCGATCTTCGCGTCGCGGTAGGCGCTGAACGACCACGGGCCATTGATCAGCATCGCCGCCCGACCGTCCTTGAACAGCGCGTCGGCGATGTTGTAGTCGGCTTCTTTCGGGATGAGTTTGTACTTGTTCCGCAGGTCGAGCACCAACTGAGCGGCCTTGACGACGGCCTCGTTGTCCAGCGTCGGCTTGCCCTCGGGGCTGATCACGCCTGAGCCGTAGCCGCCGACGAACGGGACGAAGAAGAACGGCTCGATGAAGTTCCACGCGAGCGCGTAGTGCGGACCGGCGGCATCCTTGTAGGTCAGCTTTTGCCCCATCTCGATCAACTCCGCCATCGTGCGCGGCGGGGTCGGAACGAGCTTGCGGTTGTAAACCAGACAGAGGTGGTTGCCGACATCGGCGCCGATGTGGTACAGCTTGCCGTCCTGTCGGGTCAAGCCCGGCACCGGGTCGTCGATGAACGACGACAAGTAGGCGGCGTCGAACAGGCTGTCAAGCGGCTGAATCACGCCCAACTGGACAAACGGACCGACGTTGTCGGCCGGACCAAACAGCAACTCGGGGCCGGAGCCGCCGAGCGCGGCGATCTGGAAGTTGGTCCTGAGCTGCTCGTTTTCGTAGTACAACTGCTTGAAGGTCCACTCGGGGTGCTGCTGACCGAACACCTTCAAGACCGAATCGAGCGTGGCCCGCTCCTCCGGTCGCATCTGGTTCCA
>JBBSVG010000391.1:0-3843 GCA_038233775.1 Bacteroidota bacterium
CGGATCGCGGCGACGGGTCGGCCCAAGACGTATTTCCCCGGCGCACCCGATCTGGCGGTCGAGATCGCTTCGCCGAATGACACCCTCGGCGAGATCGAGGCGAAGGTGATGGAGTATCTCGACGCCGGGACGCGACTGGTTGTGGTGGTCAACCCGCGCACTCGGAGCGCACTCATCTACCGATCTGCCGCCGACGTGACGCGGCTGACCGAGGCCGACACGCTTGATGGCGGCGACGTTGTTCCCGGCTGGCGGCTGTCGCTGGCCGAGTTGTTCGCGTGAGGCTGAGCGCCGACCGAATCCTGTCGCTCGTCGCTGCGTTTGAGATGCTGACCGCGTACAGTCGCGACCGGTTGTTCTCCAAAGCCGCCCGATTGGGTTTCATCGAACCCGACCTTGTTCTCCAGTCCTGAGTTTTCATGTCCCTCAACCGTGCGAAGCTGGTCGATCAGGCGTTTCTGAAAGCGGTTGCGGCGCTGTCGCCGAGCGAACCGGCAGTCGATCTCGACGCGCCGATCCGTCGCGGCTCGGGGCTGACGGGTCGGGTTGCGCTGGCGTTGTTCGAGGCGCAGGCCCAATCGCGGCTGCTGGACATCGCCGCCCGTGAGCTGCGGGCGCGGAACGAAGGCTTCTACACCATCGGCTCGTCGGGCCACGAGGGCAACGTCGTCTTGGGCGACCTGTTGCGGCCGACCGATCTCGGGTTCCTGCACTACCGCTCCGGCGCGCTCTACGCCCGGCGGCTGGGCAAAGTCCCCGGCCAGACGCCGCTGTTCGACACGTTGCTCTCGCTGGCGGCGGCGGCGGACGATCCGACGGCGGGCGGGCGGCACAAGGTCTGGGGTTCGAAGGCGCTGAACCTGCCGCCGCAGACCTCGACCATCGCCTCGCACCTGCCGAAAGCCGTCGGCGCCGCGTTTGGGATCGAGCGGGCGCACCGGTTGGGACTGGCGAGCGCGTATCCGGCCGACGCCATCGCGTTCTGTACGTTCGGCGACGCGTCGCTGAACCACTCGACGGCGCAGGGCGCGATCAACACGGCGCTCTGGTCGGCCTATCAAAAGCTGCCGGTGCCGATCCTGTTCGTTTGTGAGGACAACGGGATCGGCATTTCGGTCAAAACGCCGACCGGCTGGGTCGGTGCGAGCATGAAAGGTCGGCCGGGGTTGGGCTACTTCTTCGGCGACGGACTCGATCTGCCCGACGCCCACGACGCCGCCCGCCGCGCGATCTCGCACTGCCGCACGCATCGCCAGCCGACGTTTCTGCACCTGCGGACCGTCCGTCTGCTCGGCCACGCCGGTTCCGATATCGAAACCGAATACCGCACGCCGGCCGAGATCGAGGCGACGGAAGCGCTCGATCCGCTGATCGCCACGGCCCGGTTGCTCGTCGATGCCGGGGTCGCGCAGCCGGACGAGTTGCTGTCGATCTACGACGAACTCCGCGAGCGAATCACAGCCGCTGCTCGAGAAGCGGGCAAGCGACCGCGACTGACCTCAGCCGCCCAAGTCAACGCCCCGCTGGCGCCGTTTACGCCCGACGCCGTCCGGGCCGAAGCGACTCGATCCGACTACGCCGACGCCCGCCGCGCTGTTTTCGGCGATGCGCTGCCGGAAGTCGCGCCGCGACCGCGCTGGCTGTCGGCCCAGATCAACGCCGGGTTGATGGACCTGATGGCGAAATATCCCGAGTCGATTTTGTTCGGCGAGGACGTGGCGAAGAAGGGCGGCGTCTATCACGTCACGGCCGGGCTGCACGGCAAGTTCGGTCCGCGCCGGGTGTTCAACTCGATTCTGGACGAGCAATCGATTCTGGGGACGGCGCTCGGTGCGGCTCACGTCGGACTGCTGCCGATCCCGGAGATCCAGTATTTGGCCTATCTGCACAACGCCGAGGACCAGCTTCGCGGCGAGGCGTGCTCGCTGCAATACTTCTCCAACGGCGAGTGGCGCAACCCGATGCTCGTGCGGATCGCCGGGCTGGCCTACCAAAAAGGGTTCGGCGGCCATTTCCACAACGACAACTCGTTCGCCGCCCTCCGCGATATGCCCGGCCTCGTGCTGTGCGCCCCGGCTCGTGGCGACGACGCTGTCGGGATGCTGCGGACGGCGATGGCGCTGTGCAAGATCGATGGTCGTGTCGTCGTGTTCCTCGAACCAATTGCGCTTTATGGGATAAAGGACCTGCACACCGAAGGCGACGGCGGTTGGCTCTCGCCGTTCCCGGCGCCCGGCGAGGCGGTTCCGTTCGGCGAGGGTCGGGTGTATAATGAGGACGCGGCCGACCTGACGATCCTGACCTTCGGCAACGGCGTGTACCTCTCGCTTCGCGCCGCCAAGAAGCTCGCCGACGAGACCGGCATCCGCGCCCGAGTCGTCGATCTGCGCTGGCTGAATCCGCTGAATGAGTCGTTCATTCGCGACCAATCGCTTGCGACCGGCCGCGTGCTGATCGTCGATGAAGGGCGCCGCACCGGCGGACTCAGCGAGGCGATCTTTACGGTCCTTGCCGAAGGCGGCCTCGGCTATCTGCCGACCGCTCGGGTCGTCGGCGACGACACGTTCATCCCGCTCGGCGACGCGTGGACCCACGTCCTGCCGAGCGAGCAAACGATTCTCGACGCCGCCAAATCCCTCGTCGGCGCCGCCCGGCATCACGATCTGCCGCTGCTGGCATGAAGACGCTCGGCGGCGTTGTGGCGATGGTGCTGCTCGTGCTGAGCGGCTGGCACATCTACTGGGCGGTCGGGGGACAGCGCGGGATCGGCGTCGTGCTGCCGAAGGGACACGGCGGCCAAGTGCTTCAGCCACCGGTTGGGGCGACGTGGCTCGTGGCGCTGGCGTTGGCCGTTGCGGCGGCCGTCGTGCTCGGTCGGGTTGGGATCTGGCATCCGCCGCTGCCGGATGGGTTGTTCCGCTGGGGAACGTGGACGCTGGCGACGGTTTTCGGCCTTCGCGCAGTCGGCGACTTTCGGATGATCGGCTTCTTCAAACGGGTCCACGACACGCCGTTCGCCCGCTGGGACGACGCGCTGTTCAGTCCGCTCTGTCTGCTGCTCTGCTTGTGTCTGGTGCTTATTTCTGTCCGCCGCTGAACTTCCTTTTATGCTCCGTGCGATGCTGGTCTGCCCCGGTCGCGGGGCGTATGCGAAAGCCGAACTCGGCTGGTTGAACCGGTTCAGCGCCGGGAACAACGCCGCCCAAACGGTCATCCGTCAGGCCGACGGGTTGCGGCAGTCGGCGGGTCGGCCGCTCGTCTCGGCGTTGGACGCACGGGCCGATTTCTCCGCCGCGACGTTTCTGGTCGGCGAGAACGCGGCGGCGCTGACGTTTACGGCGACGGCGGTCGATCTGGCGCGGTTGGACGCCGACAAGGTCCGGCCGGTCTGCGCCGTCGGCAACTCGATGGGGTGGTACTCGGCGCTCTACGCCGCCGGAGCGCTCTCGTTCGCCGAAACGTTTACGGTCATCGACGAGATGGGTCATCTGCAAGGGCTCGGGTCGGGCGGCCAAGTGCTCTACCCGATGACCGGCGACGATTGGCGGATCGTCCCCGAACGGGTCGAGGCGGTCGAGCGGGCGCTGGCGGACACGGGCGCGTCGTGGTCGATTCATTTGGGCGGGATCGCCGTGCTCGCCGGAACCGACGCGCAGCTTGCGGCGCTGCTAAAGGCGCTGCCGCCGGTCAAGTCCGGCGCCGCCGAGTACCCGTTTCGGCTGCCGCGACACGCCGCGTTTCATACGCCACTGATGGCCGAGATGGCCGCTGCCGGTCGGGCGAAACTCAGCGGTCTGGATTGGCGCGCGCCGCTGGTCTCGATGATCGACGGTCGCGGCGCCA
>JBBSVG010000392.1:0-3840 GCA_038233775.1 Bacteroidota bacterium
ACTGGGCCGACCGGTTCGGCGCCGAGGACGGACCGAATGAGCCGCGACTGGTTGGCCGCGCGTGGATTCGGCGGCTGATTTTTCTCATTTGATTGTCCTAACGGTCTATGATTGTCGTCACCGGCGGCGCGGGCTTCATCGGCAGCGCCATGATCTGGCAGTTGAACCAGCAAGGGCGGACCGATCTGCTCGTGGTCGATGAGCTCGGCTCATCATCGAAGTGGCAGAATTGGGTCGGGCTGCGGTTCGACGATTACCTGCACAAGGACGAGTTCCTCCGCCGGTTGCTCTCTGGTGAGTTGCCGAACATCGAGGCCATCATCCACATGGGCGCGAACTCATCGACGACCGAGACCGACGTCGAGGCGTTGATGGCGACGAACTACGCATACACCCGCGAGTTGGCGACGTACTGTCTGGCTCGCGATATCCGCTTCATCTACGCATCGAGCGCAGCTACCTACGGCGACGGGCTGGCCGGATACGTCGATACTGAGGCGCACACGCCGTCGCTTCGCCCACTGAACGCCTACGGTTACTCGAAACACCTGTTCGACCTCTGGGCGATGAGCCACGGCGCGGCCGACCGGATCGTCGGGCTGAAGTTCTTCAACGTGTTCGGTCCGAACGAGTATCACAAAGGCGACATGGCGAGCGTCGTCTATAAGGCTGTCGGGCAGATCGAGCAGGAAGGCAAGGTGCGACTGTTCGAGTCGCATCGGTACGGGATCGGTCACGGCGAGCAGCGGCGCGATTTTGTGTACGTCAAAGACTGCGTCCGCGTCATGTCGTGGCTGGTCGAGCATCCGGAGGTGAACGGGCTGTTCAACCTCGGCACCGGTGTGGCGCGCTCGTTCAAGGATCTCGTGCTGGCGACGTTCGCAGCGCTCGGTCGGGAGCCGGCTATCGAGTACATCCCGATGCCGACGAATCTCCGCGACCGGTATCAATATTTCACCGAAGCGGATATGAGCAAGCTGCGGGCAACCGGCTGCCCGACCGACTTCGGCTCGCTCGAAGACAGCGTCAAGGACTACGTGCAGGGCTACCTGACGCAGCCGATTCCCTACCTCACGACCAACCGCTGATGCTGATTCGATTGGTCCAGATGACGTTTCAGCCCGAGCGGGTGGGCGATTTTCTGGCTTTCTACCCGTCGGTGGCCGAGCGGATTCGGGCCTTTCCGGGCTGCGCGCACTTGGAGTTTCTGCAAGACGCAGATGATCCAACCGCATTCGCGACGTACAGCCATTGGGACTCGGCCGAAGCGCTGGAGGCCTACCGCCGGAGCGACCTGTTCCGGCCGACGTGGGCGCACATCAAACCGTGGTTCGCCAAACCGGCCGAGGCGACCTCGTTCATCGCCCGTGCGGTGCTGTCGGCCGGGGCAACTGTGGGGGAGGGAGACGAATGACGCTGAACCGAAGTCTTGTGGTGGGGCTGCTCTTGGGGTGGCTGGGGATTATCGGTGCCCGACCGGTCCGCTCGCAACCGCTGCCGATGAAGGAGTTGCGCGGCGTCTGGTTGACCAACGTGGCCTCGCCGGTCTATACGTCTCGGGCGACGATTGCGGCGGCAATGGACACCTTGAAGGCGCTCGGGTTCAACGCGGTCTTCCCGGCGGTCTGGGGCGATGGGTACACGTTCTACCCCAGCCCGAGCTTGCAGCGGGTCATCGGCCGCTCCATCGCCCCGGCGTATGCGGGCCGAGATGTGCTGGCCGAACTGATCGCCGAGGGGCACCGGGTCGGGATCGAGATTCACCCGTGGTTCGAGTACGGGTTCTCCTCGTCGTACGGTCGTGGCGGTGGTGAGCTGCTGGCCCGCAACCCCGAATGGGCGGCCAGCACCCAGACCGGTTCGGCCGTGGGGGATGGAGATTTCTACTGGATGAGCGTCGGCAACAGCGAGGTGCGCCGGTTCCTGATCGGGCTTGCGACCGAAGTCGTCGACCGCTACGACATCGACGGGGTGATGTTCGACCGGGTGCGCTACCCGTCTCGAGCGTTCGGCTATGACGACGCGACCCGAGCGCGCTACCGCGACGAGCATGGCGGCGCGGAGCCACCGACGGACATCAACCAGTCCGAGTGGGGCATCTGGCGGGCGGGATTGCTCGAAGACTTCATGGGCCAACTGCGCGATTCGCTCCGGGCGCACAACCCGCAGATGCTGCTGTCGAACGCGCCCATCGTCTATCCCTACGGCTACGTCAACTATCTGCAAAACTGGCCGAGTTGGGTCGAGCACGGCCGGGTCGATTTCGTCGCCCCACAGCTCTATCGGTTCAGCCTGAGCGCGTTCTCGCAGGAGTTGGGCGCCGCCCGCGATGCCGTCGGCAGTCGGACGGACCGGGTGTTTCCCGGCATTCTGCTGCGTGAAGGGACGTACAACGCCTCGCCGCTGCTGGCGGCAACCTTTATCCAGATGAGCCGCAACTCGCCGTTTCGCGGGCAGGTGCAGTGGTTCTACGAAGGCGTGCTGCCGCTGGCGGACACGCTCCGGGCGATGTATCGGCAACCGGCTGTGCCGCCGTTTCGGTCGGTCGGCTGGCGTGTCCCGGCCACCATCGTCCAGGAAACCGATCCGACGAGCCGCCGGACCGGATCAACGGGAGCGGGCAGCGTTCCCGGTGGCGCGGCCCGAACGACGGGCGAGTTGCTCAACGTCGGTGACGCCATCACCTACAGCCTGCCGGTGGCGGTCGATGCGACCTACGAGGTGTACGGGTACGCCGTCGCCCGGTCCGCCTCGGGCATCAGCGAAATCGAGTTGACCGCCGCCGACGGCAGCGTCAGCCGGGTAACGCTGGAGGCTGGCCCCGGTCGCCCGACCGGCTGGCAGAAACTGGCCGATCTGCCGCTGCTCGCCGGGATGCCCGCTGCGGTCCGCTGGCGAGCCGTCACCGCTGGCGCCGTGGCCGACGCGGTTATGCTGACGATCAACCGCAAGCTGAGTCCGCTGGCTGGCCTGACGGTGGTGGCCGACCGAGCGACCCGGCCGCCGTCGGCGCCGTTGCTGCTCTCGGCCAGCCCGAACCCGTTCAACCCGGCGACCGTGGTTCGCTACACCTTGCCGACGGCTGGCGCCGTCCGGCTACAGGTCTTCGATGGACTCGGGCGACGGGTCCGAACCCTCATCGATGGGGTCGAGTCGGCCGGGGCGCACGCGGTTGCCTTCGATGGCGCTGGGCTGGCGACGGGCGTTTACTGGGTTCGTCTGTCGGCTGGCAATCGCTCTGAAACCACGCGACTGCTGTTGCTCCGCTGAACCGATCCCCGATGATCTGACCGCAGAAGGGCGTCCCCGGCAACAGGGACGCCCTTCTGTTGAGCCAGACCGAGGGTTTATCCCACCCGACGCAGAACCATCACGCTGAGCGGCGGCAGCGTCAGCGAGAGCGTCTGGTGGCCCGGATGCCAGTGATCGGACCACGTGTGCGCCCCGCCGGAGTTGCCGACGTTGCTCCCGCCATAGATCGCCGCGTCGCTGTTCAGCACTTCCTCATAGAACCCGGCCATCGGTACCGGCAACCGGTAGTCGTGTCGAACGACCGGCGTCAGGTTCAGCACGACGACCATCGGGCACTCGGGCTGCGCCGGATCGGTCCGCAGATACGACAGCACGCTCTGCTCGGCATCGTTGGCGTTGATCCAACTGAACCCGTCCCAGCCGTAATCCTGACTCCAGAGCTGCGGACTGGTTTTGTAAACCGCGTTCAGATCGGCCACCCAGCGTTGGAGTTGCCGGTGCGGGTCGTGCTCGGTCAGGTGCCAATCGAGCGAGCTGCTCTCGTGCCACTCAGCCCATTGACCGAAATCCATTCCCTGAAAAATCAGC
>JBBSVG010000393.1:0-3837 GCA_038233775.1 Bacteroidota bacterium
CGAAGCAGCCAGTGCAACTTCGCCTCTGCACGAAGACCGGTTTCGTCGAAATGCACCACCGGGATTTGATGAATCGCCGCTCGGATTTGTTCCTCGACCGGTGCCAGTGCCGCCGAGGCGGTCTCCATCGCAGCCGCCACGGTGGCCTGACAGGGCGCCTGACCGAAGAGGTCTTGCATCAGTTCGGAGGTGCGCCGCCAGGGGAGCAGCTGATAGGTGCGCAGGTAGACGGCCAGCGCCAGCACGCCGGGACCGTACTGGGTCGGCTGGCTGACGGCGTCGGGAAAGGCGCCCGTCGTCGTGCCGTGGCACTGGGGGCAAGTCAGGGTGAGAACCTCGTGCTCGGTCACACGCAGCGCCAGAGGGGGCAGATCGAAGACCTGTCGGCGGTGGGTCGATGCGGCCAGTTCGGGATCGGTCCGAGACTGAACGCCATCAAGCGCGTGACCACAGTGGACACAGGCCGAGGGACGATGCGATTGCCGATGATCGGGCCGGGCCACTTGGCAGAGCGTCTGGCCCGAGTGTCCCGGTTGAGCGCCCGGTTTCTTGCCGCCGGTGCCGGACGCCGGGCGCAAGCTCTTCGTCTGCTTGCGGAAGGGCGAGTCGCTCGACGGCGGCTTGTGGCTGTTGTGGCTGTCCTTGCCGAGCCGGGCCTCAATGTCACGTAGGCGAGCACTGAGCGCGACAAGTCGCTGCTGCATCTGCTCAAAGAGGGCGACGACCGCCTCCGGTCCCGCCTCGTAAACAGCGAGTATGTCTTGGCGCGTCATCATCGGGCAGCCGCTATCAAGTGCTGGGTGGCTTTCCTGATAAGAAAGCCGACGCATGATTCGTTTCCTTCACCAGCTGATGGCTGAGTAGTTACCTGCATTCATCATTCTGCATTTCCCCCGACCGGTCGTATCTTTAAGGCTACGGCGAGCGGCCGGTGCCGGGCGGCTCGACCTTCAACCATGCAATCGGCGACCGTTCGACGAACGTCGGACGTGCTTCACTCTCAGATTCAGGCGCGAATGATTACGACGGAACAGAAGGCAGAGATCGTCAAGCAGCACGGCGGGTCGGCGGAGAACACGGGAACGCCCGAGGTCCAGATCGCCCTGTTGACGGCGCGGATCGTCGATCTGACGGGTCACTTGAAGACGCACAAGAAGGACCACCACTCGCGGCGCGGGCTGTTGATGCTCGTCGGCCAGCGGCGGCGGTTGCTGAACTACCTGATGGAGCGCGACATCACCCGGTATCGGGCGATCATCGGCACGCTTGAACTGCGTCGCTGATCTTGCACTCCGGCCCGATGGACACCGTGGGGCTCCTGCCGAGCCGCCGACCCTTCGCGGGTTTGGCGTCGGCGGGAGCCTCGTCGCGTGTGGGCCACCTGTTTTCCCGGACGACCGAGCGATTCGGTCGTGAAGCTGATCGGGCGACCGAACCGGGGGGTCGCTTCTCTCTCAACCACATGGCGCGGGCGCGCTGCCGTCGGGTGACGGTGAGCGTAGGGGCCCGGCCACTACCCACAAGGGGACCGTCCGCATGAACGGACAGACGAACAACGGTCAGCGCTCGCTGACCAACAAGGCGCTGGGCACCTCCCGGCGTGAAGTCCAGATTGGCGACAAGACCGTCGTCATCGAGACGGGCAAGATGGCCCGGCAGGCCGACGGTGCGGCCGTCGTCTCGTGCGGCGGGACGGTGATTCTGGCCGCCGTCGTTGGCGCGCGGACCCAAGACGACAGCCGGGGCTTCTTCCCGCTGACGGTCGAGTACCGCGAGCGGTCGGCTGCCGCCGGACGCTTTCCGGGCGGCTACATCAAGCGCGAGACGCGGCCGGGCGAGAAGGAAATCCTCTCGGCCCGACTGATCGACCGGCCGGTGCGCCCGCTGTTCGCCAAGGGCTACGGCGCCGAGACGCAGATCTTCGTCACGGTGTTCTCGTCCGACCAGGAAAACGACGCCGACGTGCTCGGCGCCATCGGTGCCTCGGCGGCGCTGACGATCTCCGACATCCCGTTCCTCGGCCCGATTGCCAACGTTCGCGTGGGTCGGCTCGACGGGAAGTTCATCGTCAACCCGACCGTCACGGAGCTTGAGGAGTCGGACGTCGATATGATCGTCGGCGGCACGCTCGACTCCATCGTCATGGTCGAGGGCGAGATGGACGAGATCTCGGAAGCCGAGATGATCGAGGGCATTCAGGTCGCCCATGAGGCGATCAAGGCGCTCTGTCAGGCTCAGGTCGAGCTGCGCGACGAGATCGGCAAGCCGAAGCGGGAAGTCGTCCAGAAGACGGTCAACCAGCCGCTGGTCGATGCGATCACCGCCTTCGTCACGCCGAAGTTGCAGGAAGCCGTCAAGCAGACCGGTCGGGCGAAGGACGAGCGCCGCTCGTTGGGCGCCACGATGCAGGCCGAGACGGTCGCCGCGCTGAAGGAGCAGATGCCCGAGGCCGACGCGAAAGAGATCGAATCGACGGCCAAGAAGCTGATCCACGACATCGAAGGCGAGGTCATGCGCGAGCAGATTCTGGCCGACGGTATCCGGCTCGACGGCCGCAAGACCGATCAGATTCGCCCGATCTCGTGTGAAGTCGGCGTGCTGCCGCGCACCCACGGTTCGGCCCTGTTCACCCGTGGCGAGACGCAGGCGCTGGTCTCGTTGACGCTCGGGACGAAGAAGGACGAGCAGGACGTGGACGACGTGCTCGGCGAGTACTCGAAGAAGTTCACCCTGCACTACAACTTCCCGCCGTACTCCACCGGCGAGACGAAGCGGTTGATGGGACCGAGCCGTCGCGAGATCGGCCACGGTCATCTGGCCGAGCGGGCGCTGAAAGGCATGGTCCCGGTCGCCCCGATGGGCGAGTTTCCGTACACGATCCGGCTCGTTTCCGACGTGCTCGAATCGAACGGCTCGTCCAGCATGGCGTCGGTCTGCGGCGGAACGCTGGCGATGCTCGACGGCGGCGTGCCGATGGAGAAGCCGGTCGCGGGCATCGCGATGGGTCTGATCCAGGATGGCGACCGGATCGCGGTTCTGTCGGACATTCTCGGCGACGAGGATCATCTGGGCGACATGGACTTCAAGGTCACCGGTACGGCCGAGGGGATCACCGCTTGCCAGATGGACATCAAGGTCCAGGGCATCTCAGGTGACATCTTGCAGCGGGCGTTGGATCAGGCCAAGGACGGCCGGATTCACATTCTGGGCGAGATGGCGAAAGCGATCTCGGGTCCGCGCAAGTCGCTGTCGCCGTTCGCACCGCGACTGATCGTGGTCAAGGTGCCGACCGACATGATCGGGATGATCATCGGACCGGGCGGCAAGAACATTCGCGGCCTGATCGAATCGTCCGGCGTCGAGACCATCGACATCGACGACGACGGCACGGTCGTCATCGCCTCGCTCGATGCGGCCTCCGGCGAGATGGCCGAGCGGCACATTCGCGGGATGATCGCGGTGCCCGAGGTCGGGACGATCTACGAAGGCGAGATCAAGCGGATCACGCCGTTTGGCGCCTTCGTCGAGATCATGCCGGGCAAGGAAGGGCTGATGCACATCTCCAACATCGCCAACCGCCGGTTGGAGCGGGTCGAGGAGGAACTGCAACTCGGCGAGCGCGTGCGGGTCAAGCTGATGAAGCTCGAGCCGGGCGGCAAGATGGACCTCAACAGGAAGGTTCTGCTCGAAGATTACAAGGCGCCGGCCGAGGGCGAGGAGTCGCGTGAGCGCGCCCCGCGTCGTGACGGCGGCGGCTACGGTGGCCGCGACAGCGGCGGTCGGGGCGGGGATCGCGGCGGCCCCCGTCGATAGATCTCGCTGACGGATGCCGCACAA
>JBBSVG010000394.1:0-3827 GCA_038233775.1 Bacteroidota bacterium
CGACCCGAACGCCTTCGAGCCCAAGCCGCCGGACCTCGCGGTGACCAAGACGGCTGAGACGCCGACGCCCGTAGCCGCCACGCCAGCAGAGACGCCGACGCCAAAACCAGCTGGTGGGGGCGACACCAAGCCCCGCGCCGAGGGCGGTGGCAACCAGCGCGAGCAGGGCGGACGCGGCGACCGGGCCGTTGATGAGGCGCGGAGCAAGTACCAAGCGCAGATCAACGATCAGGTGAACAATTCCGGCCTGTTCGCTGACCTGACGGCCAAGAGCCGCACCTCGGGTCGCGGCGGTCCGGGCACCGGCGCCGACCGGGGACCGACCGACGTGCTCGGCGGCGCAGCCGGTGGCGAAGGCAACCTGTCCACCATCGTCAGCGGCGCCACGGGCACTGGCGGCGGCGGCGGCGCGGGGATCGGGATCGGCAACGGTCGCGGTCGTGGTGACGGCACGGGTGTCGGTCGTGGCACCGGCGGCGGCACCGGCACGGACGCCACCGGCAGCGGCTCCGGGCTTGGCTCCGGCACCGGAATCGGTTCTGGTTCCGGCGTCGGTCGGTCGGGTTCCGTCGCAGCCAAGCGTCGCGGCACTGGGACCAAGACGGGCAGTTCGACCCGTGATATCTCTGCGATTGAGAAGTACATCGCCAGTCAGGACGCGGCGATCCGGGCCTGCTACGCCAACGCGAAGAACACCGATCCCAGCCTCTCCGGCTCGGTCACGGTTGGCTTCCGCATCAAGCCCGACGGTCGGACGGTCGCCGTGCGGGTTGCGAACTCGTCCTTGCGCTCGGATGTGGTCGAGCGGTGCATGCAGAACAAGATGCGTTCGTGGAACTTCCCGGCCGCACCGGCAGGCGACACCGAGGATCTGATCATCAGCGACCTGGAGTACGTTTTCTCCGACTGATGCTGTCGTTTCAACGTTGGATGCGACGGCCGATCTGCCCTCACCGGTGGATCGGCCGTCATCGTTTGCCCATACCGCTTCGGTCATTCTGTCAGCTTCGAAGCTGGTCCGATCTTGTCAAGACTGCGTGACTCGGCCACGGCGTAGGTGTCCTTCACGATGAAAAAAGCGAGCGCGACATGGAGATCGGCGTTTACACGTTTGCCGAAACGACGCCGGACCCGATCACCGGCCGGACCATTTCGTCGGCCGAGCGGCTGCGCGACCTGATGGCGGAGATCGAGCTTGCCGACCGGGTCGGGCTCGACGTGTTCGGCGTCGGTGAGCACCACCGGCCCGATTTTGCCGTCTCGGCCCCGGCCGTCGTGCTGGCCGCCGCCGCTGCCCGGACCGAGCGCATCCGGCTGACCAGCGCCGTCACGGTCCTCTCATCCGACGATCCGGTGCGCGTGTTCCAAGATTTCGCCACGCTCGATCTGCTCTCCGGCGGACGGGCCGAGATCATCGCCGGGCGCGGCTCGTTCATCGAGTCGTTTCCGCTGTTCGGCTACGATCTGAACGACTACGACGAGCTGTTCGCCGAGAAGCTCGATCTGCTGCTGGCCTTGCGCGATGACGAGCGCGTGACGTGGAGTGGCAAGCACCGCCCGGCGCTGGATCGACTCGGCGTGTATCCGCGACCGGTTCAGACGCCGCTTCCCGTCTGGATCGGCGTCGGTGGCACGCCGCAGTCGGTCGTTCGGGCCGGGACGCTCGGGTTGCCGCTGGCGCTGGCGATCATCGGCGGCACGCCGGACCGGTTCGTCCCGCTGGTCGATCTCTACCGCGAGGCCGGTCGCCGCGCCGGTCACGACCCCGAGCAGTTGAAGGTCGGGATCAACGTCCACGGCTACGTCGCCGCCACGCCCGAGCAAGCGGCCGACGAGTTCTTTCCGCCCTACGCCCACGTCATGAGCCGGATCGGTCGCGAGCGCGGCTGGTCGCCGATGACGCGGGCGGCATTCGACGGGATGCGGAGCGTCGGCGGGGCGCTGGCCGTCGGCGACGCGGCGCAGGTGACGGCGAAGCTGCTGCGGCAACACGAGCTGTTCGGCAATGACCGGTGTCTGATTCAACTCAGCGTCGGGACGATGCCGCACGGGCAGGTCATGGCCGCCATCGAATTGCTCGGGACGGAGGTCGCCCCGGCGGTCCGGCGGGAACTTGCGGCTCGGTCGGCGGCGTCTTCTGTAACGAGCGCCGTTGCTCGCTAACGCCGCGATCCTCTTTTTATCTGAACAAGCCAAGCATGGACACAATCGACGCAAGCGCCGCCGGGACGTTTCAGATCGGCGGCGACAGAGAGGTTAACCGGATGGGCTACGGCGCCATGCGGATCACCGGTAAAGGCATCTGGGGCGAGCCGACCGACCGTGACGAGGCGCTGCGCGTGCTCCGCCGTCTGCCCGAGATTGGGGTGAACTTCATCGACACAGCCGATTCCTACGGCCCGTTCGTCAGCGAAGACCTGATTCGCGAGGCGCTCCATCCATACGATGGGCTGACCATCGCGACCAAAGGCGGATTGGTGCGTACCGGACCGAACGTGTGGCTGCCGGTCGGTCGGCCGGAATACCTGCGACAATGCGTGCTGATGAGCCTGCGGCGGCTGGGCGTCGAGCGGATCGACCTGTGGCAACTGCACCGGATCGACCCAGCGGTGCCGCGAGACGAGCAGTTCGGCGTGATCGCCGATATGCAGCGCGAGGGGTTGATCCAGCACGTCGGATTGAGCGAGGTCAGCGTCGAAGAGATCGAAGCGGCCGGGAGGGCGTTCAAGGTGGCGACGGTGCAGAACCTGTACAATCTGGTCAAGCGCGAGCACGAGGATGTGCTGGAGCATTGCGAGGCGCACGGGATCGGTTTCATCCCGTGGTTCCCGCTCGCCGCCGGCAGGCTGACCCGCTCCGGCAGCGCCCTCGACGGCGTCGCGAAGAAGCTGAACGCTTCCACCAGCCAGGTCGCGTTGGCGTGGACGCTGAAGCGCAGCCCGGTCATGCTGCCGATCCCCGGTACGAGCAAAGTCGCGCATCTGGAGGAGAACGCCGCCGCCGCGAGCCTGACGCTCAGCGACGAGGATTTCGCCACGCTTGATGCCGCCGGCAAAGGCGACGCGAAATCTGCCTGAGCGGGCCGCCGCGACAGCAAAAAGCCGGATCGTCCCGCAAGATGATCCGGCTTCTGTGTGTCAGACGGATGGTTACTCGTAGGACAGGTCGGCAGCTGCGGCATCGGCGGTCGGGGCTGCGGCGGGCGGCGGGAGCGCGGGTCGCTTCGCGTTCGTCGGCAGCGAGAGCGCGATGTGCAGTTCGGCAAGTTGTCGCGGCTCGACCTCGCTCGGCGCGTCATCCATTAGGCTCTGCGCGCTGCTCGTTTTCGGAAAAGCGGTCACGTCGCGAAGTGATTTGACCCCGGCGAAGATCATCGCGATCCGGTCGAACCCGAACGCGATCCCGCCGTGGGGCGGCGCGCCGAAGCGGAAGGCGTCGAGCAAGAAGCCGAACTTGCGCTGTGCTTCCTCGGGCGAGATGCCGAGCAGACCGAACATTCGGCTCTGCATCGCCCGGTCGTGGATGCGGATCGAGCCGCCGCCGATCTCGAACCCGTTCAGCACGATGTCGTAGGCCCGCGCCCGGACGGCGAGCGGATCGGTGTCGAGCAGCGGCACGTCTTCCGGCTTGGGCGAGGTGAACGGGTGGTGCAGCGCGACGTAGCGCCCGGCTTCGTCGTCGAACTCGAGCAGCGGGAAGTCCGTCACCCACAGCGCCGAGAACTTGCCAGCCGGGATGAGCTTGAACTGCTCCGCTAGCCGCAGTCGGACCAAGCCGAGCACTTGATAAACCGTTGCCGCCGGACCGCTCATGGCGAAGATCAGGTC
>JBBSVG010000395.1:0-3815 GCA_038233775.1 Bacteroidota bacterium
GCTCGTCGCCTGCGCGTGGTTCAGTGCCGCGACCATCGTCAGGCCGCCCGCCGTTTACGGTCCGAGGGACGGGGAAGTTCTGACGTTTTTTCAGGCGGTCAACCGAGGCATCCGGCCGGTCGTCGGCTGGGGCGCGGCGAAACAGGTCAGCCTGATCCACGCGCTCGATCTGGTGCGCGGGATTCAGCGGGCTGGCACCGTGCCCGCCGCCATCGGCCGGACGTATTTTCTGACGAGCGAGCGCGGCTACACGTGGACCGAGATCGGCGCGTTGACGGCCGAGGCGCTGGGCAAGCGGACGCTGACCGTTCGGCTGCCGGAACCGGCCGTCCATCTGGTCGGCGCCGTCACGGAAGCCATCGGGCGGTTGACCGGCAAGGCTGTCATGCTCAACCGCGACAAGGCGCGGGACATGGTTCAGTCGGCGTGGGTCTGCTCGCCCGAGCGGGCCGCTGCCGAACTGGGCTTCCGCGCCCAAATCCCGCTCGCCACCGGATTGGCCGAAACCGTCGCGTGGTACCGCGCCCACGGCTGGCTGTAACCGTGGGCGCCGGTCGCGTTCAGTTGACGCTGGTCGTTTCGGTGATCTCGGCGGTCGGCCGGACGATGCCGCGCCGCTGCTCCTCGGCGAAGGTCATGATCTCACCGGACTTCAATCGACGCCAGTAGTCCGTCAGCTCGTCGCGGACTCGGCCGTTCAGGATCACGATGCCGAGGATGTTCGGGAAGGCCATCCCGAGGATCATCAGGTCGCCGAAGTCGAGCACGTTCTGCGCGGTGATGACCGAGCCGAGGAAGGTGAACGAGAGGAACAGCGCCCGGAAGACCATCGAACTGCGGTCGCCGAACAGATAGACCCAGCACCGCTCGCCGTAGTACGACCACGAGATCATCGTCGAGTAGGCGAACAGGAACACGGTCAGCGCCAGCGTGTAGGGGAACCACGAGAGCTGGGCGCCGATGGCCCGGCTGGTCAGCGCGGCGCCCTGGCGGCTGGCGATGAGGTCGGCGAACTCGGGGTTGTTGTAAGCGCCGGTGATGACGATGACCAGCGCCGTCATCGTGCAGACGACGACCGTGTCGATGAACGGCTCGAGCAGGGCGACGATGCCTTCGCGGACCGGATACTCGGTTTTCGCCGCCGAGTGGGCGATGGCCGCCGAGCCGACGCCCGCCTCGTTGGAGAACGCCGCCCGCTGGAAGCCGACGACGAGGCTACCGATCACGCCGCCGTAGATCGCATCGGGCGCAAAGGCGCCGCTGAAGATCTGCCCGAACGCCCAAGGAATCCGGCCAAAATCGACGCCGAGCACGTACAGGCAGGTCAGCACGTAGAAGCCGCACATGAACGGGACGACCTTGTCGGCCACCTGCGCGATCCGCTTCACGCCGCCGACGATGACGATCCCACCGAGCACCGTCATGATCAGCCCATAGACCCACGGGTGCTGACCGAGGAACGGAATCGTCTCCTGCACCGCGTTGAGCGACTGGTTGACCTGGAACGAGTTGCCGCCGCCGATGGAGCCGCCGATGCAGAGCACCGCGAACATCACAGCCAGCACCTTGCCCAATCTGGGCATGTTCTTCTGCGCCAACCCCTTCGACAAGTAGTACATCGCGCCGCCCATGATTCGCCCGTCGGGCCGAACCTCGCGGAACTGCTGGCCGAGGGTACACTCGACCATCTTCGACGTCATCCCGAGCAGCCCGGCCAGGATCATCCAGAACGTCGCGCCCGGTCCGCCGAGCGAGACGGCGATGGCGACACCGGCGATGTTGCCCAGCCCGACAGTCGCCGAGAGCGCCGTCGCCAGCGCTTGGAAGTGCGTCACCTCGCCAGCGTCCGAAGGATCGTCGTACTTGCCACGGGTGACGGCGATGGCGTGGCCAAACGCGCGAAAGTTGATGAAGCCCATCCGAAAGGTGAGGAAGACGGCGCCGAGCACCAGCCAGACGACCGTCAGCGGCAGGGTGTGCTCACCCGGCTGACCGTTGTCCCAGAAGATCACGTCGAAGAAGAAGACGGCGCTGAAGAGGCTGTTGACCACACCGACGGCCCGGTCGATGGCGTTCATGGCGCCGCCGGAGTCGGCCGCTGCGGCGCCCTGCGCCCAAGCAGGCGTGTGCATCCAGACGAGTCCGGCAAGGGCGAGCAAGAGTTGCGACAAACGACGGCGAAGGGCAGAAAAAGGCTTCATGATCCAGTTGGGACGGGACAAGTGAGCGGGGAGTTAAAAAGGTCGGGCGGCGGGAGCGAACCAAGCGGCGCGCGGTGTCGGGTGCGGCGGATGGAAAGTTAAGCGATTCAGCCGGTCAAAGCCACAACCGCCGCAAAACAGCGGGCCGGTCGGCGAGCGCCACACGATGGGCACGGGGTTTTCGGTCGCCGGGTTGGCTTTTATGCGACGACCGTTTTTCTCCGACTCTGTGAACATGATCCCCGAGCCGCACTTGCCGCCTGTGCTGAGCGAAACCCGACCGGAGTCCGATCTGGTCGCGCCGCTGCAACCGGTTTCGCCGCTCGCGCCGCGACCCGTCGCCCCGGCGCGGATCGCCGACCGGACCAACCTCCCGGCCTTCGGGCTGACGTGGCTCTTCGGGGCGCTGCTGCCCTATGTCGCCAACCTCGTCGGGCGGCACGTCTCGACGTCGCCGATCCTGACCATCAGCCTCGCCATCGTGGCGCTCGGGTTCCTTTCGGGCCTCTGGTTCGTCGATTCGCCGCAGTTCGGCTGGCGGCGGATGGACGACGCGGCGCTCGTCGGCGGACTGGCCGGGATCGTCCTCGTCTGGTTCATCGTCCCAACCGACTGGCTGATGGGCCACTACGCCCGAGGTCTGATCCTGCTCTGGGCCGCGCCGCTGCTCTACGACGGGCTTCGTCGGGTGACGCGGGGCTAAAAAGCTGACGGAAGCTATCAGCTGTCAGCTATCAGCTCACGGCAAGAGAACGGCAACGGAAGCTATCAGTCGTCAGCTATCAGCTTACGGCAAGAGAACAGCGAACGGAGACAGGTAGCCAGCCAGCAGCGCTGCCGTTTCATCAATCCGCGATCATCAATCTGCAATCGCCTTTCCCATCGCTCCGCGCTCATCATTCATCGCTTCTTCCCCCGTCACTCGACGCGGAAATAGACCGTCACTTGGCCGGTCTGGTCGGGGACGTCGGTGGAGAGCGGTGAGAAGCGCCAGGTGCGGACGGCTTTCATCGCTTCCTGGACGAAGCGGATGTTGCCGCCCATCTGCGACGGCACGGCGGACTTGACCCGCCCGCCCGCATCGACCCGGATGTTCAGCGTGACGGCGGTTTCGACGTTCTGCACCTCGGGCGGATAAGCGGGCAGCGGGTACTCGAGCAGTTCACGGTCCTCGAACCCTTTCAGGTCGAACGCGCCGCCCTTGTTGCCCGACGTGCCGGTTTTGCCCGCGCCGGGCTTGTTGCTCGGTTTGCTCTTGCTCGGCGACTTCTCCGGCGCGCCCTCGGGATTCTCCGGCCCCGGCTTCGCATCGGTCGGTTTGGGCGAGCGCTCGGCCAGGGTTGCGGCCGGTTTCTCGGTCGGTTTGGGCGGCGGAATCACCTCGTCGCTCGGGTCTGGCGGAGCGACGGCGGTCGGCAGCTTCGCGTCGGGGGCGGCAGGAGCGGCAGCCGTCGCGGCCGGAGCGGTTCGTTCGGCCGTCGAGCCGCCGGCGGTCGTCGTGCCGAGGCCGAAGTCGCCGATGTTCATCTCGATCATCGAGAGCGTCGGTTCCGGCTCGGGCAGACGGGTCCACCAGAACAGCCCGATCAGGCCGAGATGGATCAGCAGCGCGAC
>JBBSVG010000396.1:0-3813 GCA_038233775.1 Bacteroidota bacterium
CACGCTGCCCTGCGGGTTCGGCGCGTACACGGCGACCTGTCGTGACAGCGCCGGGTTCGCCAGATCCATCACCCGCAGATAACTGCCGCCGCCGTGGATCGCTTCGTCGCCGATCAACAGGTAGCGGCCATCGTCCGTCGTCCAGCCCGAATGGCTGTACTGCGCTTGATCGTAGTGGATCGTACTGAGCCGAACCGGCGCCTGGCGGTCGGTGATGTCCACGAGGTCCACCTGATCGGACGGCGTAAAGGTGAACAGCCGGTTGCCGCGCAGATGAACATCGTGGATGTAGGTGCCGCTGGCGATGAGCAGCGAGTCCTCGTCGTGGGCCAGTCGGGCGACCCGGCCGAAGGCATGAACCGACGCGCGCGGCTCCGGGACGTAGGTTGAGACGAGCGGCGGCGCGGTCGGATTGGCGTTCAGGTCGAAGATCAGCGCGCCGGGAACCGACTCGAACCCGTCGCTGGTCTGGCTGGGCCGTCGGGCACCGACGACGTAGAGGAAGCCAGCCGAATCGACCGAGACGGTGTGCGCGGTGGTGAAGAAGCGCCGGTCGGTGGCCGCGAGCGTGGCGGTCGTCGGCAGGCCGCGCAGGTCGATGATCTGCAAGCCCGCGTTCTGTCCCTCACTGACGACATAGCCGTAGCCGCCGTAGGTCTTCATCTCGCGCCACGATGAGTTGACACCAGCGATCAGCGCCACCTCGCGCGGGGCGGTCGGGTTGGTCAGATCGACGATCAGCGTCCCGTCCGAGCGGCCGACGACGGCGTACTCCCGACCGTCCGCGCCGACGTGGCCCGTCAGGTTGCTGAAATGCTGGTCGGTGTAACCCGAACCGACCGTTCGGCTGAGCAGCGCCATGTTGGTCCCCCGCGCCGGGCGACCGTCGAGCAGCGCGACATCGTCTATCGACCAGCCAGCCCCGTCGGCTTGGACGCCGGAGCGAAGCCGGAACCGAAGCTGGACCGTGGGCGAGCCGGAGGCAATCGCGCCGATGTCGATCAACTGCTCGAACCGGGGCGCTGGCAGGCCGGGATAGACCCGTGCGGTCAGCTGGCCGAACGATACCCACGGCGCAGTCGGTCCCGACCGAACCTCCACCCGACCGGTCGCCGCGCCCACCCCGGCATCGAACCACGAGCCGAAGCGGAGCCAAACCGGTGTCAGGAGGCTGCAATTGATGACGGGCGACACGAGATAGCTCGTCTCGCTGGGGTTGACCGCGCCGCTAAGGTTCGTCGCCCAGACCTTCGTTCCGCTCGATGGCGGCGGTCCGACCGTCGGCACGCCGCGTTGCCACGATGATAGGCCGCTTGTGACCTCGACTGTCCAGCCGCGATCTGTCTCGAAATCATCCGACCAGAACGCGCTCTGGGCCGCTGCCGCTTGGGCGAAACCGACGATCAACAGCAGCGGCAAGGCAAAGCGAATGTGGCGCATCGGGGCGTCTCCGGGCGGTGGAAGGATCGAATCGCCGCCGACGGTGCACGGACGGTGCCGATT
The DNA here is from genome assembly GCA_038233775.1 of Bacteroidota bacterium. Taxonomy (GTDB): domain Bacteria; phylum Bacteroidota; class JBBSVG01; order JBBSVG01; family JBBSVG01; genus JBBSVG01. Next base: position 1,504 of record JBBSVG010000396.1, read on the forward strand.
CCGCCGACGACGGGTGCGGCATGGCGACGAAGCGGAAACCGGCGAAAGCCGTGCAAGCGGTGACGCTCAGAAAAAACTCTGGTCTCATTGCTTTCGGTCAGTAAGCATTTATCTTTAACGCTATGACAGCAAGACCCATCAATATGATATGATTGCTGTCGCTTCCGCTCGCGTCGCTTAGAACAGGCAACAACCGTTGCCGCAGGGGACGCGAACCAACTCCCCAATCCCAAACCCAAAGGTGTGTCATGGGCTTGTTTTCACCCTCTTCTTCCCGAGTGACCCGTCTGAAGCGAGCCCTGCGCCGCGCGGCGATGGTTGCTCTCCCGACCCTCGCGCTGTGGACCGGTGCCGCCCAAACGGCCAGCGCCTCGCACGTCCAGGGCTCGGACATCCAGGCCATCAGCAACGGCGCCAACGCGTACACCTTCAACATCAAGGTGTACACCCGCACGTCGAGCTTTACCGTCGACTCCTTCGGTTTCGATTTCGGTGACGGCACCAGCCAGACCGTCAACGCCACCTCGACGACGGATCTGGCCAACGACGTGACGGTGCAGACCTTCTCGGCGACCCACACCTACACGGTGGAAGGGGTCTATACGACCGGCGAAGTCGGCTCCGATTGCTGCCGCATCAGCACGCTGGTAAACGGCGGCAGCGACAGCGACTTCGAGCTTGGCGTCACGACCATCGACACGAACCGCGACGGCAACAGCCTGCCGATCTTCAACGCGCCGCCGCAGATCATCATCCCGAACGGCTCGGTCTTCGTCGACAACCCGAACGCCTCCGACCCCGACGGCGATGCGTTGCAGTTCTCGTTCGTCGAGCCGCCGTTCTCGGCCCCCTACACGTCGCCGACGTTCTACGGCATCACGATCAACCCGACCACCGGTGTCGTCACCTACCCGGCCGGGCTGGCGGTGGGCGATTATCTGATCGGCATCCAAGCGGCCGAACTCAACAGCATCGGCGGCACCCCGACGGGCACCTCCACCTACCGCGAGTTCATCGCTCGGGTGGTCGCGACCAACAACAACCCGCCGGTTGTGGTGACCAACGTGCCGGGCAACGCGATCACCGTTCCGGTCGGCACGCCGATCAGCTTCAACATCACGGGAAATGACGACCTCGATCCGGGCTCGATCATCGATCTGAGCGGCAACGGCAGCGCCTTCGGTCTGGGTGCGACCTTGACCGGGACGCTGACGGCCACCTCGCCGAACGATGTCGCAGGTGTGTTCAACTGGACGCCGCTTGCGCCGGGCGTGTATGTGGTGCAGTTCGTCGTGCTCGACGACGGCAACCCGAACCTGTCGGACCAGCAAGACGTGACCATCACGGTCACCGGCGATGCGCCGCTGCCGGTCGAGCTGTCGGCCTTCTCGGGTGTCGCTTCCCGTGGGGCGGTTTCGCTCTCGTGGGTGACTTCTTCGGAGCGCGACAACGCTGGCTTCTCGGTGCTGCGCGACGGGATCGAGATTGCTGGCTACCGCTCGCTCAGCACGCTGCGCGGTCACGGCACGACGGCCAACACGAGCCGGTACAGCTACACCGACAGCCGCGTTGAGATCGGCCGCTCGTACAGCTACACGCTGCGCTCGGTCGATATCTCCGGCGAGATTCACGACTACGCCCGCTCGGTCACGGTCACGGTTGAGGCCGCTGCCGTCGCACCGACGGCGTTCAAGTTGAGCCCGGCCAGCCCGAACCCGTTCAACCCGAGCACGACGCTGTCGCTGTCGCTGCCCCAGGCGAGCGTGGTCACGGCGATTGTGTACAACACGCTCGGTCAGCCGGTGCGGACGATCACGTCGGGCGAGTCGATGGCCGCTGGCGAGCGCTCGATCCGCTTCGAAGCGACCGGTCTTGCCACCGGTTCGTATGTCGTGCGGGTCACGGCGGTCTCGCCGAACGGCACCGACACCGGGACGCAGCGGTTGATGCTCGTCAAGTAAGCGCCGGTCCGACTGGGTCTTAAACCCAAGAGGCCCCCGTCACCCCGCGCTGCGGTCGGTGACGGGGGCCTCGTCGTTTGCGGGCCGCCCGGCGGCGGTCACCACGGGTGCGGCATGGCGACGAGGGCGGCGGGGTCGATCAGGCCGTAGAGGACCATCAGCGCAATGCCAGCGACGAGCGGGATGCGGAAGTTGTCGTCGAGTTGGATCGGCGCGGCCTCGGCCAACGCGGCGAGGATGACGGTCGGCAGGACGAAACCGAGCCGCAGCGCCAGCGGTCCGCCGCCCAAGCCGACGAAACCGGGCAGAAGTGCCAGAACGGCGAGGCTGAACCCGACGAACGCGGCGA
>JBBSVG010000397.1:0-3808 GCA_038233775.1 Bacteroidota bacterium
GGCCAGTACACCGCGACGTTCGACGGCAGCGGCCTGCCGAGCGGCGTGTATCTGCTCCGGTTGGTCGCTGGCGGCCAGACGCAGACCGTTCGGGCGGTGCTGCTCCGGTAGCCGCTCGGTCGCTCAGCGGTTGCGTCATTCCAAGTCGATCATCTCGCTCGGCGGCCTGAGCGAGATTCCGGCGCCTGTGTCCAACCCAACGGCGCCCTTCAACCCCATCCACGGATTCATCGCATGAGTTCACCCCCAGCCTGAGCGCGTCTCACCCGACCGCCGACGCGCAAGCCGACCAGAGCGCCAACGAGGCCGGGTGGAATGCAGCGTGCCCGCTTCGGCTCGACCGGCAGGAAGCGACCAACGAGATGCTCGGGACGGTGTTCATCGCCTACCGACCGGCGGGCGGCTCGGCCGATGGGTTCCCCGACCGGCTGTTTCAGATCTGGCGCGACTGGATCGCGGCGGTGAATCAGGATCAGCCCGACGCCGCAGACACCGTCGATCACGCGGGCGACGCCGGACGGGTGACGGACGACGGCTGGCTGGTCCTGCCAGCCGTGGCCGACGGGTGGGGCGACCGCTTCGTTCACTGGCTCGAAGCGCGGCCGTGGATCTCGGTGCAGGTTCAGCCCGTCTGAGCACGGTCGCCACCGGCCGTTCAGCGGTCGTGATAGACGACGGTGGCGGGGAGGTGGTTCAGCTGGACGGCGCCGGTGCTGTCCGGCTGAACGGCGCGGCCGTCGAGGGTGACGCGGCCGGAGGTCGGCAGATTGAGCAAAATCCCACCGGGCGGCATGGTTAAGGCGCCGCTGAGGCGAACCCGACGCACGGCGCCGGTGCGCTGGATGTCGAACGAGAGCGGACCGTACTCGGTCGGCAGCGCGGTGGCGGCGAGTCCGGCGGGATCGTCAAGCCACCCAGCCGGCAGCCCGGCACCGACGACGAGGCTCGAATCGGCTTCCCGTTCGTAAACGAACATCGAGCGGACCGACGAGAGAAAATCCGAGCCGACCCACGTGTGCGGCATGTCGCCGATGAAGCGCGGCAGTCGCGGCTCGCGCCAGACGACCTCGGCCCAAGCGCGCCAGCCGGTCGGGCGGCGGTCGCGGAGGAAAAAGTCGAGCAGTTCGTGCGCCCGCTCGCGCTGCCCGAGCCGGACGAATGTCCCGATCAATCGCACCTCGTAAGGCGTGTAATTCTCCCATGTTTTGGACGAGTCGCGCCGGTTGACGAAGAAGCGCCAGTAGCGATCAAACGTCCCGCTGAGCGCCGGTTCGGGCAGGATTGGCAGCGCCTCGCCGGGCGAGATCCCGATGGCTGTCGAGGTCGCGTCGAAGTCGCCCAAATCGGCGGCGCCGGGCAGATACGTCAGCTTGCGCGTGGCGACGACGCGGTCGAGCGAGGCGAGCAGGTCGCGTTGAAACCCGTCGCGCCGCTCGGCATAGACGGCGCGGAGCGAGTCGTGGCCGAGAATCGCGGCAATCGTCGTCGCGTCGCGGAAGCCGCGCAGGGCGAAGAAATCGTCCCAATACGAGTGCATCGGCTTGGCCGAGTAGCCTTCGTGGCTGATCGATTCAGGCAGCAAGCCGAAGAACACCCGCTTGTCGTCGGTCCGATACTCGGCCGTGCGCCGCGTCTGCCGGAGCGAGTCCAGATAATCGGTCGCGGCCATGACGTGCGGCCACATCGTCTTGAGAAAAGCGCGGTCGTGGCGGAAGGTGTAGTCTTGTAGGACGAGAAAAAGGAACTCGCCGTTGCTGTCGTGCTCGGCCACCGGATCGGCCCCGCGTCGGTCGACGCAGCACGGCACCTTGCCGCTCGGGTACTGAAACGGCGCGTACCATTTTAAAAAATCGCGCACTTGATCGGTCAGTCCGAACCGCAGCAGCGCCGACGACGTCAGCGCGCCGTCGCGAATCCACGACCGTTCGTAGGAGCGCGAGCCGGGTTGGAGCGACGGCCCGTCGCGGTTGATGAGGATGTAGGCGAGGTTCGCCCGGACGGTCTGCATCACTTCCTGAGCACTCGGCGGCAGGCGAAACCCGACCCGGTCGAGCTTGGCCCGCCAGGATGCTTCGGTCGCCGCGAGCGCCGCTTGGGTCCGCCGCTGCGCCGCTGCCGCCGTTCGGGCCGGAACCGGGACTTCGCTGCTGAACGGGACGGCGAGGCTGACCTCTTGGGTCGCGCCGGGGCGCAGGTCGAAGCTGTAGCCGAGTCCGGCGGACGCGAGGCCGAGCGAGTCGCTGACGGATTGCGCCGACGGCAACCGTCCAGCGCCCAAATGCTCGCTCAACTCGCCGCCCCAGAACGCGCTTGCGCCGAACCCGTCGGCCGGGGTCAGCGGGACGACGAGTTGGCTATCGACGAGCACGCCGCCTGCGGTCCGCTCGATCCGGTGGATCGGGGCGACGCCGCCGGCGGTATTCAGATCTTGCCAGGGTGGGTTGACCTGAACCGGCCGCATCCCGACGACGAGCGTCCCGCGCCGCCGCGCCTTGCCGCCGTTCGTCACCCGGTAGCGGATAAAGAGCGTCGAGCGCCCGGCCGGACCAGCGACGAACGCGGTTGTTTGCAGCCGCAGTCCGCTCGCGTGGCGCCAGAGAACGCTTGGGATCGGCAGGTAGCCGTCGGCGAGCGTTTGGTCGCGCTCGACATCGTGCCACGTCACGAGGGCTGAATCGAGCAGCAGAAACGGTTCGAGCGTGAACCGACTCTTGTCCACCTCGACCGGGCCGTCCTCGCCCATCAACGCCTCGCGCCGGTCGCCGTCGGCGCCGAGCACGGTCCAATAGGTTTGCTCGCGCGGGTTGTAGGCGCGCGGGTACGAGCCGATGGGCGCCGCGCCAGCCACGGCCGTCAGGAACGCGTTGGCCGAGGCGCCGAACGCGGGCGGTTGGACGGTCAGCCCGGCGATGCCGAACCGGCCGGGCGGCAGCGCAAGTCGGAGGAAACGCGCCTCGCCTTCGGTCACCGGCAGATCGTCGCGCCCGCCGTTGCTGCCGGTGACGTGCGCGGCGGTCGTCCACGTTGCGCCGTCGTCGGAGAGTTGGAGTTGATAATCGGCGGCCGATTCGCCCGTCCAATCGACGGTCACGCCGCCGAACTCCAGCGGCCGACCGAGATCGAGCTGCACCCAAGACGGCGCCGCACCGCCGCCGGTCCAGACGGTGCCGGGATCGTCGTCGATCAGCGCCGCCGCCGATCCACCGGTCGAGGCGGAAGCGACCGGCGCGGGCGGCGGACCAGTCGGTACGGCGCGCGGCTCGAACGTCAACTCGTCCAACCAAACGGTCCCGCTGCCGCCCTCGGCCGACGAGACGGCGAACTCCAGCGTGCCGACGCGGGTCATCTCGCCGCCGCCCTGCGGTCCCCAAGCGAAACTCAGCTTGCGCTTGCGGATCGTGACGGGCTGCCAAGTGGTCGGGAACGCGAACCGCCGTTGGTTCAGCCACCAGACGTTGTCGCCCGACGGATCGATCAGCTTGAACTCCAAGTTGTTGACCGGCGCTTCGCCGCGCACCCGAAAGCCGAACGTGTAATCGGCCGGCAGATCGAGCGGCAACGCGCGCCGGGCGATGACGTACCCGCCGCCGCGCAGGGTGAAATCAAGACGCAGACAATGTCCGGTCGGCCCGCTATCCCGAGACAGCCGCAGCGTCGCGCCGTCGGACGTGACGGCGGTCCAGTCGTCGATCCGCTCGAAATCGTCCACCACCCGAGGCTGCGCAACGGCCAACCGGGCGAGCAGCAACAGCGGCAGTAGGAAGCGCATGGGGAATGATGGGGAGAAATGCAGAATGATGATCGCGGA
>JBBSVG010000398.1:0-3770 GCA_038233775.1 Bacteroidota bacterium
CAGGCCGGGATTCGGGTTGTCGAGCGCGATCTCCTCGTCGAGATCCTTCCGCTGATCGGCCAGCGTGACCGCGTCGGTCGGCCAACTCGACAGCGCGCTGAGCGTCGTGGCGGCGCCCGTCACGGTCACGCTTTCGGGCTCGACGGTCGTCGGGCCGATGATCTGAAACCCCTGCGCGGTCTTAATCGTCAGCCGGAGCGATACCGGCAGCCGTCGCGTCACCAGATCGTCGAAGATGATGGGGATCGTTTCGGGGCTAACGACCTGTGCCGTTACGTCACGAGGCAGATCGACATAGGCGCCGGGGGCGCGGTTGGTGGCGATGGTGTATGACTCGCGCCGCCCGCTCAGGTCGATTCGCCAAACCGGCGGACTGAACTTCATCCGGGCCAGCGACCAGCCGCGACCGCGCACGAGCAACCGGACGAGCTTCGGCAGCGGCTGCTTCAAGGCACGGTCGGACGGACGGTTGACCGCCTCGACCGGCACGGCGACCCGTGTGACGTGCTCCTCGTTCAGGTTGACGACGACCCACAGCACCGCCGCGCACAGCGTCGAGAGCAGCGCAACCGGCCAGCGCCGAAGCTGACGACGGTCGGCGCCGCTGCCGTGGATTCGTCGGCTCAACCAGTCCTGCCACCCACCGCGTGCCGATGCCATCGTCGGGATGCCTCTGGGTCAGGCGTGGGAAAAACGGCGCGACCCCACCGGCGGCGGGGTCACAGGAAAGGTCAAGCCGTAAGGGTGGGGTTATTCCGTTGACCCGCTGCGGAGTTGGGCCAGCAACGTCTCGCGGTCGGCTTTCGAGATGTCGCGTCCGCTCAGGTCGAGGCCGCCCTGTTGACGGGCCAGAGCCCGGAGTTCGCGCACGGACATCGCCTCCAGTTCATCGTCCGAGGCCGGCGGGCCGTCCGCCGAACCGGTCGCCGGCGGGTCGGATGGGCGGACGGCGGCGACTTGGCGCGAGACCTTTGGCCGCTCGGCGTTCGGGCCGATCAGCTTGTCGAACAACCCGTCGCCCATACGCGGGATGACGTGGGCCGAGAGGACCACACCACGACCGCCACCGACCCGCTCGGCCGCCGCGCGACCGGCATCGACGGCGGCCCGGACGGCGCCGACCTCGCCGGTAATGGTGATCGTGATCATCGCCGGATCGGTCCGCTCACGGCCGACCAATTCGACGTTGGCCGCTTTCAGCATCGCGTCGGCGGCCTCGAGCGCAGCGATGAGGCCGCGCGTCTCGATCATTCCCAGAGCGGTCAGAGCCACGGGCGGGGAGGGGTTGAGGGTGAGAAAAGCCAGACAGGGGCGGCCGGACTCCCGAACCGGGGAGGCGGATCACCTGTTCGGGAGGCGCCGACGCGTCGCCGAATGATCGGGCGGTTAGCGCCGACCGCCGCCGGGCAGGATCGCCTCGACATCGGCGTGCGGACGCGGGATGACGTGGACCGAAACCAGCTCGCCGACCCGCTCGGCCGCTGCTGCGCCTGCGTCGGTGGCGGCCTTGACCGCGCCGACATCGCCGCGCACCATGACGGTGACGAAGCCGCCGCCGATGGTTTCCTTGCCGATCAACTCGACATTTGCGGCTTTGACCATGGCGTCGGCCGCCTCAATTGCGCCGACCAGCCCTTTGGTCTCCACCATGCCCAATGCGTCCAAGGCCATGCTCACTCCGATGGGAAAGAAGTCGTCTGCCAGATGTCGGCGGCACAGGCCGGGGTCCGACGGAAAGGTGAACTGACAATATACGCCCGCCTGTTGGTTGCTGTCAACCGGTTGCAGCGGTTCGGTGGGGCGCGGGCGCTGTGGCGGGATCGTCGCGACCGAACCCATTGGCGCGGATTTGGCTTGACGGGGCCGCCCTTGTGCCCTTATCTTCGCCTCCCTTCTCTGCCGCCTTCTGTGGCCCCGGTGGTGGCGACCCCGAGGGTGCCGATTGTAGATGTGAGAGGAGTTCCGCGTCTTGGAGATGGCGATCAACATCAGCGGCCTGCCCGACGGCCGCTACGAGCACGAGCTGACGGCCTCGACCGCCGAGCTGAATCTCGACGAAGCGGGCATCACCGGCGACGTGAAGGCGCGGGTCGAACTCGACCGGCATGGCGACCAACTGTTCGTCCGGCTCGAGACCGAGGCCAAGCGGGAAGCCGACTGCGACCGCTGCCTCGATCCGGTGTCGCAATCGCTGACCGGTCGCCACGCCTTTCTCGTCGTCTATGAGCCGAAACCGACCGGTGGCCGCCGCGCCCCGAGCGCCCCAGCCCCGGAGCCGGTCGAGAGCGACGACGACGAGGTTCGCCGACTGGCGCCGGATGCGAATCTGCTCGATCTCTCCGGCGAGGTCCGCGAGACGGTGCTGCTGTCGGTTCCGGCCAAGACCGTCTGCCGCCACGACTGCGCCGGGATCTGCGCCGGTTGCGGTCACAACCTGAACACCCAATCGTGCGTCTGCGCCGAGCCGCCGACCGATCCCCGCTGGGCTGCGCTCCGCAAGCTGCTGCCCGACGCCTGACCTGTTTTTCCGCACCCGCTTCTGTTCACCAGTCGTTTTAATCACCGGATTCCGCCATGCCGAACCCCAAACGCAAGATCAGCAAGACCCGCCGCGACAAGCGCCGCACGCACTACAAGACGACGGCGCCGACCGTCAACCTCTGCTCGCAGTGCGGCGAGATGAAGCTCTCGCACCGGGTTTGCCCGGCCTGCGGCACCTACAACGGTCGCCAGATCCTCGCCCCGGCCGAGGTCGGCTGATCCGTTCGACCCACGCTGCGTGTTCCGTCGCGGCGGCTGATGTCTGCCCGGTCGCCTTCTGGCTGATCGGGTCGGTATTCGGTCGCCCGATTGGCTTGCCCTTCCCATTGCCGCTCTCCACAGGCCCATGCCCATGAACCTGGTGCTCGACGCTATGGGTGGCGATTTCGCCCCCGGCCACGAAGTCGAAGGGGCGCTGATGGCGCTGCGTTTGGCGCCGGGGCGTTTCACCATCGACCTCGTCGGGCAGCCGGAGGCGATTCGGGCGGAACTGGATCGAATGGGCATCTCGGGCGAGCCGCCGTTCGGGATCGTTCCGGCCAGCCAAGTCGTGTCGATGCATGACCACCCGGCGCAGGCGGTCAAAGCAAAACCCGACTCGTCGCTCGTCGTTGGGCTGAAATACCACGCCGAGGGCAAAGCCGACGCGTTCATCTCGACCGGCAACACCGGCGCGGTGATGACGGCATCCGTGTTCATTCTCGGTCGCCTGCCCGGCGTCAGCAGACCGACGGTGTTCACGTTTTTTCCGACCGTCACCGGCTCGAACGTGTTGATCGTCGATGCCGGGGCGAACGTCGATTCGAAGCCGGAGCACTTGGTTCAGTTCGCCCAGATGGGCGCCATCTACGCCGGGTGCGTTTTCGGCAAGGCCGCGCCACGGGTCGCGCTGCTGAACGTCGGCTCGGAGCCAGGCAAAGGAACCGAACTCGCCAAAGAAGCGCACGCGCTGCTTTCGGCCCGACCGGGGCTGAATTTCATCGGCAACATCGAGGGTCGCGACCTGATTCGCGGCACCGCCGATGTCGCCGTCTGCGATGGGTTCACCGGCAATATCTTGTTGAAGTTCGCCGAGACCATCGAGCCGTTCATCTCGTACGCGCTCGCCGCCGAACTGCCTGAGGCCGGGTTCGACGAGGATGCGGCGGCTCGGGTTCAGGCCGCGCTGCATCGGGCCTGTCGCGGGTTCGATTATGAAGCCCAAGGCGGCGTGCCGCTGCTCGGCGTCG
>JBBSVG010000399.1:0-3759 GCA_038233775.1 Bacteroidota bacterium
GAGCGCGGCCTCGAATCGCTCGCCCGCTGCCGCCGACTGGCCGACAGCCACCGCGTCGATGCGCTCGTCGCCTACGCCACCAGTGCCGTGCGAGAGGCCGACAACGGCGGCGATTTCATCGAGCGGGCCAAGCTCGAAGCCGGTGTCAACGTGCAGGTCATCAGCGGTCAGGAAGAAGGGCGGCTGATTTTTACCGCTGTCCGGCACGCGCTCGACCTGTCGAAAACGCCGGCGCTCATCGTCGATATCGGCGGCGGCTCGGTTGAGTTCATCTTGGGCGACGGCCAATCGGGCGCGAGTTTCGTCGATTCGGTCAAGCTCGGCACCGCGCGGATGAGCGAGGCATTCGTCGGCTCCGATCCGATCTCGGCCGCCGATCTGGCCCGACTCCGGCGCCACTACGACGCCGTGCTCGCCCCCGTTTTCGCCCAAGTAACCGGCAAGTTCGAGCAACTCGTCGGCTCCAGCGGCACGCTCGAGACGCTCGCCGTGCTGGCCCTCGCCCGCACCGACGGCGCCGCCGTGCCGACCACGCTGAACGGGCTTCGGGTCGGCCGCGAGGCGCTTGGCGAGCTGAACGAGTGGCTGGTCCGGTCGGATGCCAACTCGCGGCGCAGGCTCGCGGGGCTGGACGAGAAACGGGTCGATCTGATCGTCGCCGGGTCGGTGCTGCTCGACACGATCCTGAGGGCCACCGGCGCCCATTCGCTGACGATCTCGGAGTTCGCCCTGCGCGAGGGGATGATCCTCGATTATCTCTCGACACATCGGCAGCAGTGCGACCTGTACGACCGCTACACCGACGCCCGCCGCCGCTCCGTGTTTGAACTCGCCCGCCGCTGCGACTGGGCCGAACGCCATTCGCGGCAGGTCGCCCGGCTCGCCGTTGGGCTGTTCGACGGGACGAAAACGCTGCACGGGTTGGGTCCGGTCGAGCGCGATTTGCTCGAATATGCCGCGTTCCTGCACGATATCGGCCACCACATCGGCCACAGCGCGCACCACAAGCACACGCAGTATCTGGTCGAGCACGGCGAGCTGAAAGGCTTCTCGCCGGCCGAGATTCAGACCATCGCCCAAGTCGCCCGGTATCACCGGAAATCGCCGCCCAAATCGTCGCACCCGACCTTCGCCGCGCTGCCGAAAGCCCAGCGCGAACTGATCAAAACGCTCAGCGCCCTGCTGCGGGTCGCCGACGCGCTCGACCGGTCGCGTTTCAGCAACGTCGAAGCTCTATCGGTCGAGCTAACCGACGACGCGGTCGAGCTAACGCTGACGACGGCGGGCGACCCCGAACTGGAACTCTGGGCCGTCGAGCACCGCAGCGACCTGTTCGAGACCGTTTTCGGCCGCAAGTTGCGCGTCACGGCTCAGCCCGACACCGCGCCGACCGCACCGCTGACGACCGAGATCGCCCGATGAAACCGACCGCGCCGCTGCGACCGGTGGATCGACCCGCCCACTCGCCCCACGGCGTCGGCCGACCAACGGCAAGCGGCCTGCTCCGCAGCTTCTTCGAGCGGTTGCGCCGCGATCCCGACGACGTGACGCTGACCGTCGCGCTGACGTTCCTCTCCCTCCTGCCCAAACCACCGCCCGACCCGCCCGACTGACATCAAACCTCGAAAAGACGCCACTCCCTCGCTCTCCCCTCATCAATCCGCGCTCATCAATCATCAATCGCCTTTCACTCACCCCCAACCGGAGAGGTTTCAAGTGCATCCTGCGATGATCTCGACCACGTTTACGCTCGAAGGACACCGCGTCGTCGCCACCCACGGCGTCGTTCGCGGGATCACGGTTCGTTCGCGCTCGGTCATCGGCAGCATCGGCGCGGCGTTCCAGACGTTGGTCGGCGGGAACATCACGATCCTGACCCAACTGTGCGAAACCGCACGGGCGGAAGCGTTTGGGATCATGGTCGCCCACGCCGAGCAGGTCGGCGCCAACGCCATCATCGGTGTCCGCTACGACGCAACCAAACTCATGGCGGGCGTGAGTGAAGTGCTCTGCTACGGCACCGCCGTCACGGTCGAATCGGGCAGAAGCTGACCGGGCGGCGTATCTTTGGGGACAAGTTCGCCGTCCGCTCACTCGCTCCTTTGCCGCATGGTTCGCGTCCGCTTCGCCCCGTCCCCGACCGGCTACCTCCACGTCGGCGGCCTCCGCACGGCGCTGTATAACTACCTTTTCGCCAAACAACAGGGCGGCACGTTCGTCCTGAGGATCGAGGACACCGACCGAACGCGGCTCGTCGAGGGCGCCGTCGAGAACCTGATCGACGCGCTGAACTGGGCGGGCGTCTCGTTCGATGAAGGGCCGGGCAAAGACGGCGGCTATGGCCCGTACATCCAGTCCGAGCGGTTGGAGATCTACCAGCGCCACGCCCAACAGTTGCTCGATCAGGGCGACGCCTACTACGCCTTCGACACCGCCGACGAGCTGACCAAAATGCGCCGTCGGCAGGAAGCCGACAAGCTGCCGACCAAGTACGACCGGCTGGCGATGCGGAACCAGTTCACGATGTCGCCCGACGCCGTGAGCGCGGCACTTTTGGGCGATTACGTCGTCCGGCTGAAGGTTCCGGCCGGCGAGGAAGTCGCCTTCGACGATCTGGTTCGCGACCGCGTCTCGTTCCAGTCCGACGTGATCGACGACCAAGTGCTGCTGAAGTCCGACGGCTACCCGACCTATCATCTGGCGAACGTCGTCGATGACCATTTGATGGCGATCACCCACGTCATTCGCGGTGAAGAATGGCTGCCGTCGGTCCCGAAGCACCTCTTGCTCTACCGCGCGTTCGGCTGGACGGCGCCGGTCATGGCGCACCTGCCGCTGTTGCTCAACCCCGACCGCTCGAAGCTGTCCAAGCGTCAGGGCGATGTCTCGGTCGAGGATTACCGGGCCAAAGGCTACCTGCCCGAAGCGCTCGACAACTTCGTCGCCCTGCTCGGCTGGCACCCGTCCGACGAACGCGAGCTGTTCACGCTGGCGGAGTTGGCCGATGCGTTCCAACTGAACCGCGTCTCGAAAGCCGGCGCCGTGTTCGACATCGCCAAACTCGACTGGCTGAACACGCAGTACCTCCGCCTGCTCCCGGCCGCCGATCTGCGGGCGAAGCTCGAATCGGTGCTCGACGCCGCCAACTTCACCGGCGCCGAGCGCCACGACGCCGCGTATCTCGACCTCGTAATCGAGTTGATGCGCGAGCGGGTCCGCAAGGTTGAGGAGTTTTACTCGTTCAGCCACTACTTCTTCCGCGACCCCACCGGCTACGACCCGACCGGCGTCGAGAAGCGGTGGAAGCCTGACGAGACGGGCAACCTCATCGTCGCCCTGCGCGACCGGTTGGCCGATCTGCCGGACTTCGAGCCGACGGCCATCGAGACCGCGCTGCGCCATACGGCCGAGGCGAACGGCGTCGGCGCCGGGGCGCTGATCCATCCGGCCCGACTGGCCCTGAGCGGCGAAACCCAGGGACCGGGGCTGTTCGAACTGATCGCCGCACTCGGCCGTGACCGCGTCGTGCGCCGACTTGCCCGCGCCGTCGAAACCCTCGGCTGATCCCGTGAGCGCCCCCGCCGCCCGACCGAGCCGCAACCCGTACCGTCGGATGGCGGGCTACATCCGGCCGTACCGCCGCTCGCTGGTGCTGTCGTTTGGCTGCACAGTCGTGTTTTCGGTCTTCAACGTCGCCTCGATCACGCTGCTGATCCCGGTGCTGAAGAAGCTGTTCGACCGCGCTGGGCTCTCGGGCGA
>JBBSVG010000400.1:0-3757 GCA_038233775.1 Bacteroidota bacterium
CAAAGTGCCAATCAAGCCCCGGCGCGTCGGCCGAGCCGAGCGTGTGCTCAATCGTGTTGCCGTACGGCGTGGCGTAGAAAACGACGCGGGTCGGGCGCCGCTCGATCAGCGTCGGCGGCAGGTTGATCAGCAGCCGAACGCTGTCCGCCGTCTGTTCCTCGCGCACCCGCTCGCCGAACCACGGGCTGAACCGGAACGACATCGGCGCCGATTGCCCAACGGCGCGGTTGGGCACGATCAGCATCAGCAGCAAGAGCAGTCGGCGCATGGGCGTCTCCTTGGCGTAAACGGGAGAGGGGCGGACACCGGACAATCGGCGCCGCCCCTCGTCCTGCGATCCGGCCGGGCCGGTTACTTCATCAACGTGATCCGCTGGGTCGAAACGTTCGTCCCGGCCGCGCCGACGGCGGTGACGCGGACGAGATAGGCGCCGGTCGGCAATCCGTCGGCCGACACGGTCAGCGGTGCGGTCCCGGCGGCTATCGGACCGTTGGCGAGCGTGCGGACTTGGCGACCGAGCGCGTCATACAGCGTCGCCGTCACGTCGGCCGCTTCCGGCAGCGAGAGTTGCAGCGTCGTCGTCGGGTTGAACGGGTTCGGCGACGCGGGCGAGAGGACGAACGCGGTCGGCGCGACGATCTGGCCGACCTCGACCGTGACCTTCGCCGGATAGTCATGCCGCAGCCCGATCTGATCGACCGAGCGGATCGTGTAGCTGTACGACCGGCCCGGCCGCACGCGGCTGTCGGTAAACGCGTACCGGTTGGCCGAAGCCGACGTGCCGTGGCCTTTCAGCGCGTCAGTTGCGCGGAAGCTGGCGATCTCGATCCCGTCGCGCAGGACGACGAACCCGGCGTTGTTGAGTTCGGTCGCCGTCGTCCACGAGAGCGTGACGGTCTGCCCGTTGGACGAACCGGAGAAGGCGGACAGCTCGACCGGCAGCGGCGCATCGGCGGCCGGGACGAGCCGTCCGTAGTAGGCCGCTGAGAAAGGGGCAGGGCCGCCGAACAGGGTGAAGGAGTCGCCGGGTCCGCTGGTGGTCCCTTGCCCGCTGAACGACCCGATGACATAGGCGTTGTCCAGCCCATCGAGCGCCAGATCGGGCACCGGCACCGTGCCGGGATCGTCGCTGGCGAACTGCGCGGCCGAGGCGACGAAGTCGCTACTGCCGGGAAACGTTGCCACATAGGCCGTGTCGTTGCCGGTCACACCGGCGATTACGAGGTTGGTGCCATCTGACGTGAGCGCGATGCGATAAGCATAGTCGGGTCCGCCGTGGTTCGATATGACACCACCATCAAACGAGCCGGTGGTCGGATTCAACCCAACGAGGAAGCTGTCGAAGTCTAACCCCGTGTTCACCCCACCGGCGAGGAACACAGTCGGCGGCACAGCCGAGGCAGGCACCTTGATGTCGAAGGGGATCACGGGCCCAAATGAGGTCGCGTTCCAGACGAGGGTGCCCGTTTGATCGATCTTCACGGCCGGGGCGCCGCCTGCGAAGTTGTCGAAGCGGGACATATACAGGTCGCCGGCCGCGTCGATGTCAATCGAGAAGTAGGAGGCGAACACGGCGGGGTCCGTCTCGCGGTAGAGTTGGGTCGGGTTGGTCAGGTCGTTCTCGAGCCGCAGCACGACCGGGTCGGCGTCGCCGGTGCCCGTGTTGGTCGCTTCGCCGGCGACGAAGATCTGCCCATCGACCGGATCGGCAACCAGCTTATTACCGTCGCCGGTCGTCGGCGAGATGTAGGTGGCGGTCTGCGTGCCGCTCGGGTCGAGCCGAACGACGAACAGCGTCTGGGCATTGTCCGGTCCCTGCGCCCCGGTGACGAACAGGTTGCCAGCCGCGTCGAGCGCGATGCTCCGGGCGTCGGGGGTATCCAGGCCAGTCAGAAACGTCGACCAAACCTGGTTGTTCGACGGGTCGCGCTTGACCACCTGCACATCGGTGAAGCTAACTGTCACATTGCTCGTGACGAAGTAGCTGTTGCCGGCCGCATCGGCAGCGACAGCGTTGCCTCGGACGGGCACCTCGTTGCTCTGCGCGTTGAGGCGGTCCCAGCCATAGACCTGGGCGGTGGCCGGAGCGGCGGCGCCCAGACCGATCAGCGCTGCGAGCGCAAAGGGTTTGGCCGAGCGGCGAGCCGTTCGGCGGGAGGGGAGACGAAAGACCATGACAAAAAATCCCTGAACTACGGTTGACAGAAGCGGGACGGACGTCCCGATGCGGGAAATAGGTTTGGGGGTGCCAAAAATACGAACGACGCACCGGGCAAGTCAACTGCAACGCAGGGCGGCGGTTGAGATGCGCGGTGGCGGGTTTAGCCGAGCAACTCGGGCAGATTGTCGGGCGGCGGCGGAAAGGTCACGCGGTCGTACACGTCGGCGAGGCGCAACGTGCAACCGATGGAGGCGATGACGAGCCCGTCGTCGGGTCCATCGGCCTCGGCCAGCGTCCACAGCCGACCCTCGGCGCGGGTGTAGTGCTCGATCTGCATCCGATCTTGCGCCACGAGCAGGTAATCCGTCACCGACGGCAGGCGTCGGTAGCGCGTCAGCTTGTCGCCCCGGTCGTTGAGTTCGGTCGAAGGCGACAAGACCTCGATCAGCACGGTTGGGTTGACGAGCGTGTCGCGCCGGTCGTCGCGCAGCTCCGGCTCGCCGCAGACGACGACCAGATCGGGATAGCAATACCGACCTTCCCGCTCGATCTGCACGCGCAGATCGCTGCCGACGACGCGACACGGTTTGCCGCGAAGCTGGCTGCCGAGCGCCAGCAGAATATTGCTCGCGATGAAACTGTGCATCAGGCTGCCGCCGGCCATCGAGACGATGTCGCCGTCGATGAACTCGAACTTCTCATCAACCGCCGCGCGGTCGATCTCCAGATACTCGTCGGCGGTCAGCGGACGCGATTCGGGCTGGGCAGACATAACAATCCTCCGTAAATAGGGGCGCGGCGACGGTTGACAAGATACGGCGGCGCGGGTCCGGGGCGGTCGGGGTGTTATCTTACCCGACACCCCGCGTTCCGACTCCTCTCTGACGACTTTCCTGCATGGCCCGGTATCCCGTTCAAGACATCGAAGCGAAGTGGCAGGCGTACTGGCGCGACGAGGGCATTTTTGCCACGCCGGCCGACGGCGACGACCGGGCCGGGGCGCTCTACGTGCTCGAGATGTTCCCGTACCCGTCCGGCGATCTGCACGTCGGCCACATGAAGAACTACGTCATCGGCGACGTGGTGGCCCGCTACAAAGTGATGCAGGGTTACCGAATTCTGCACCCGATGGGCTTCGACGCGTTCGGGCTGCCGGCTGAGAATGCGGCGATCAAGAACGGCGTCTCGCCGCGCACGTGGACGCTCTCCAACATCGCGACGATGGAGGAGACGATGAACCGGATGGGCATCACCTACGACTGGTCGCGCAAGGTCGTGACGTGTGAGCCCGAGTATTACCGCTGGACCCAGTGGATCTTCCAGCGGCTCTACGACGCCGGGCTGGCCTACCGCAAGCTCGCGCCGGTGAATTGGGACCCGGTCGATCAGACCGTGCTGGCGAACGAGCAGGTCGGCCCGGATGGCCGCTCGTGGCGCTCGGGCGCGCTCGTCGAGCGGCGCGATATGTCGCAATGGTTTTTCCGCATCACCGAGTTCGCCGACGCGCTGTTGAACGATCTCGACACGCTGACCGAGTGGCCCGAGCGGGTCAAGAAGCAGCAGGAAGAATGGATCGGCCGCTCGGTCGGCGCCGAG
>JBBSVG010000401.1:0-3755 GCA_038233775.1 Bacteroidota bacterium
GCCGTCGTCCACGAGAGCGACACCCGACCGTCGGCGGCCGTGCCGGTGAAGCGCTGCAACTCGACCGGCAGCGGGGCATCCTGACCGATGGCGTACTTGGTTGTCAGATAGCTTTGCACCGAGGCCATCTCGGTCGGGGTGAGCGCGCGGCCCTAGAGGATCAGCTCGGCGATCTCCCCGTTGAAGAACCCGTCGGGATCGACGAACCCGGTCGTCGGTCCGGGCGAGGCGCCGATGAGCAGCGGCGTGACGTTGTGGGCGATGGGCGTGTTGAACAGGGTCGGCACCATCGGGCTACCGTTGACCGAGAGGCGGACGGCATCGAGATCGTATGAGCCCATCAGTAGGTTGTACTGGGTGTTGAGCGGCGTCGGGGTGGAGGAGACAATAGAGCTGAACTGATTCACCCAGAAGCTGATCCGGTTGCTGCTGCCGCTCGGTTCGGTCATTCCGTAGCCATCGCTCCATGACCAGCTCGACGACTTGATGAAGATTGTCTGCCAGTCCGAGGTGCTGCCCCCGACCGGCGGATCGCTGCGCTTGGCGACGACGAACGAGGTGATCTGGGCCGGGTTCAGGCTGAGGTCGTGGGCAACCTGCAACACATCGCCGTTCGGGTCGCTTGCGTCGAACACCGAGAAGCGAATCGCCGGTTGGCCGTTGACCGCGTTGGCGACAAAGGTCGGCCGATGGGCGGGCCCGAGCGCGGTGGCGTTGTTGCCGTTGCCCGACTGGTCGGCCCAGTCGGTGACGAACCCGCCGTCGGTGGCCGGGTTGCTGCTGTTGGTCACCCCGACGTCGGCCCGCAGATAGAGGCGCAGGCCAGACGTGACCGGCACTTGCGCGAGCGCGGCCGTGGGGGCCATCAGCCCGAGGGAGAGAAGCAACTTAGCATAGAGTTTCATATGCGTCTCCACAGAGGAAGGTTGAAAGTGCGTGAAACTGCGAGGGCGCCCGGTGAGAGACGGCAGTGAGTCTTCCTCCAAAGACCGACGGTTCGGGCCGTGTCATCAGTCTTCGTGCGTCAGGTAGGCATCTCCATGTTTGAAAACGACTTCGTTCTCTGTTTAGCCCAATATACAGCGCAGGACCTGGCCGCGCAATGGGCGATACAAGCCGCTGTTGCTTGTGCGGATGGGAACCGGCGGCTCGACCGTCAGGGGGAATGAATCAGCGGCCGAGGAGCAGGCCGAGGGCAAGCAGCAGCGAGAAGATGAGCTGCAGCTTCGCGGTTCCGGCGAGGGCGGCGATCAGGTCGCGGCCGGTGGCGTGGAGCATCAGCCTCAGCGGCGGCAGCGCCAGCGGCAGGCAGATCAGCGGCAGGACGACCGGCCAGCGGGCCAACCGCAGCCCGATCAGCGCAACCGGGGCGAGAAACGAAATGACGAGCAGTCCGACGTACTCGGTCCGACTGGCCCGGATGCCGAGCCGGACGGCGAGCGTCCGCTTGTCCACTTTGCGGTCGGTCTCAATGTCGCGCAGGTTGTTGGCGACGAGCAGCATCGTTCCGAGCGCCCCGACCGGGATCGAGACGATCCAACCGGCCGCATCCGGCATCCGCAGCGCTTGGGTAAAGTACGTCCCGATGACGGCAACCGGACCGAAGAACACGAGCACGAACAGGTCGCCGAGTCCGTGATAGGCCAGCGGAAACGGGCCGCCGGTGTAGAGGAAACCGCAGGCGATGGCCGCCAACCCAAGCAGCAGAATCGGGATGCCTCCGCGAGCGACCAAGTACATGCCGACCGTGAACGCCGCCGCGAAACAGGCAATCGCCGCCAGCAGCACCGTTCGCGGCGCGATCAGCCCGCTCTGCGTGACGCGCACTGGACCGAGCCGCTCGGCCGTGTCGGCGCCTTTGTGGAAGTCATAATAATCGTTGGCGAGGTTGGTCCCGATCTGAATCAACATCGCCCCGACGAGCGCCGCCAGCGCCGCGCCGACGTGTCCGACGCCGTCCGCAAACGCCAGCGCAGTGCCGACCACCACCGGCGCCAGCGCCGCCGTCAGCGTACGCGGCCGGGTCGCCAGCAGCCAGGGGTTGGGCATGGAAGAGATTGATGAGTGATGAATGCGGATTGATGAACGGGAGCGATAAACGAGGAGCGAGGAGCGATGGAAAGGCAGCGTAGCGCTGGTGCGGTTGCCGTTGCCGGTCGCCGTTGCCGGTCGCCGTTGCCGGTTGCCGTTGCCGGTTGCCGTTGCCGGTTGCCGGTCGCCGTTGTCTGTCACCCTGAACGAAGTGAAGGGTCTCACGCCGAGGTCGATTCAACGTCAGGATGGGTTCCGCGTGAGATCCTTCGTTTCACTCAGGATGACAGTGCGTTGAGCTTGGGCGGAATCAGCATGCCGCCGCCGCCCGCCTCCGTTGCCGTTTCTTGCCGTGAGCTGACGGCTGATAGCTGATAGCCGTCAGCTTTCTTGCCGTCAACTTCCGTTACGGTCGGCGCGGGAACTTGCTGAAATTGGGTTTGCGCTTCTCCAGATAGGCTTGCTTGCCTTCTTGGGCTTCCTGGCTCATGTAGTAGAGCAGCGTCGCGTTGCCGGCGAGTTCTTGGACGCCAGCTTGGCCGTCGAGGTCGGCGTTGAAGGCGCTTTTGAGCAGCCGCAAGGCCAGCGGACTCATCGCGAGCATCTCGTGGCACCAGCGGACCGTTTCGGCCTCCAGTTCGGCCAGCGGGACGACGGCGTTGACGAGGCCCATCTCGAGCGCTTGCTGCGCGTCGTACTGTCGGCAGAGAAACCAGATTTCACGCGCCTTTTTCTGGCCGATGATGCTCGCCAGATACGACGCGCCGAAGCCGCCATCGAACGAGCCGACCTTTGGACCGGTCTGGCCGAACCGGGCGTTGTCGGCGGCGATGGTCAGGTCGCAGACGACGTGCAGGACGTGGCCGCCGCCGATGGCGTAACCGGCGACCATCGCCACGACCGGTTTCGGCAGCGAGCGGATCTGCTTCTGTAGATCAAGCACATTCAGTCGCGGCACGCCGTCCTCGCCGACGTAGCCTTCCGAGCCGCGAATCCGCTGGTCGCCGCCTGAGCAGAACGCCAGATCGCCGGCGCCGGTCAGGATAATGACGCCGATCTGCGGGTCTTCGTGGGCGTCGGTGAAGGCCCATTTCAGCTCGCCGAGCGTGGTCGGGCGGAAGGCGTTGCGGACCTCGGGCCGGTTGATCGTGATCTTCGCGATCCCGTCGGCCTTGTGGTAGAGAATATCGGTGAACGAGCGGTCGACAGGCTGCCAGTGGGTCATCGGTCGGAGGTCAGGGTTCGGAGGAAATCGCGGACGAGGTCGGCGTAGGCGTCGGGTCGCTCGATATGCGGCGCGTGACCGCAACCGTCGAGCGCAACCGCTCGGGCGTCGGGCATGACGGCGGCCATTTGGTCAGCGATGGTGGTGAATTTACGGTCGAGTGCGCCCGTCACGATCAGCGTCGGGATGCGGACGGTCGGCAGCGCGGTCCAGAACGACGGCTGCGCGCCGGTGCCGTAAGCCCGCAACGCCGAGGCCAATCCGCTGGCCGATTGGGCGATTCGCTGCGACCAGACGCTCTGTTGAACCGCGTCGGGCAGTCGGCGGATTCCCGCGAACAGCGGCAACGCTTCCCAATCGGCGACGAACCGCTCGATCCCGTCGCGCTCTATCCGGTCGGCCAGCGCGTGGTCGGCCTCGCGTCGGGCGGCGCGTTCGGCCTCGTCGTCGATCCCCGGCGAGCCGCTTTCGAGGATCAGGCCGCGCAATTGGCTGGGGA
>JBBSVG010000402.1:0-3754 GCA_038233775.1 Bacteroidota bacterium
ACGCCGCCGACGAGTATTTCCTGCTGCGCGAGGCGGCGGCCAGCCGCGCCATTCCGGGGATCACCGCGGCCGAGCCTCACCTCGACTGGTCGGCGGTGGTCGGTTGGAAGGACGGCATCGTCAACCGTCTCAACAACGGCGTCACCAGCCTGTTGAAGAAGGCGCGCGTCAAGATCGTCGAAGGGCGCGCCCGCTTCGTCGACGGCAAGACCGTCGACGTCACCGGCGAGACCGGCACCCAGCGCATCGCGGCAAAATCGATCGTCATCGCCACCGGCTCAGAACCGGTCGAGCTGCCGATGCTGCCCTTCGCCAGGGAGCCGGGCGGCAAGATCATCTCGTCGGAAGGCGCGCTTGCATTGGCATCGCCGCCGGCACAACTCGTCGTCGTCGGCGGCGGTTATATCGGCGTCGAACTCGGCACGGCCTTCGCCAAGGCGGGCTCGAAGGTGACGATCGTCGAGGCGACGGGGAGCATCCTGCCGCTCTACGACCTCGATCTCGTCAAGCCGGTGCGGGCCCGACTGGACGAACTGGGTGTCGAAGTGCTGACCGACGCCAGGGCCAAGGGGTTAGCGGGCGATGCCGGCGACCTTGTGATCGAAGGCGCGAACGGTGCGGAGCGGCGGCTTCAGGCCGACAGTGTGCTGGTCACGGTCGGTCGCCGCCCGGTGACAGAAGGGTGGGGCCGCGAGGAACTGGTCGTCGACATGGACGGCGCCTTCCTGCGCGTCGACGAGCAATGCCGCACGACCATGCGCGGCGTCTATGCGATCGGCGATGTCGCCGGCGAACCGATGCTGGCCCACAAGGCGATGGCCGAGGGCGAGATGGTCGCCGAGATCATCGCCGGCCAGCGTCGTCGCTGGGACAAGCGGGCGATCCCCGCCATCTGCTTCACCGATCCCGAGATCGTGAGCGTTGGGCTGTCGCCGCAGGAGGCCAAGGCCGAAGCCCAGCGGAGCGGCGGTGAGATCGTTATCGGGCAGTTTCCGTTCCAGGCCAATGGACGCGCCATGACGCTCGCCCGCGACGACGGTTTCGTGCGCATCGTCGCGCGCGCCTCCGACCATCTCGTCCTCGGCATTCAGGCCGTCGGCGCAGGTGTCGCCGAGCTTTCGGCGGCGTTTTCCCTGGCGATCGAGATGGGCGCCTGCCTCGAGGACGTCGCCGGCACGATCCACGCCCATCCGACACAAGGCGAAGGGTTTCAGGAGGCAGCCTTCAAGGCGCTGGGACACGCGATCCACATCTGACCGTGTCGACCCGAGTACTCCCCGACCGTTTGGTGCGATTTGGGGCCGGAGCGTGATCACTCGTTGGACGTCGGTGGCTACTCATCCGGTAAACCAGAACGAACGGTCTGGCGGTGGGCGCGTTGTGCTTGGAAAGGCAACCCGTTCCAAGGGACGCCGGCTGTAAGTCTGACCCAAAGGTCTGACGTTCCCCTGGCGATTTGCAACGCTCGCGTTTCGACCGAGTCGCGCGGGTCTTGCCCAACACGCTCCGTGGAGGACTTCCCCATGACCCATCGCTATACCGGCGCATCCGCACTTGCGCTGAGCGTCTCGCTCGCCTTCGTCGCCGTGCCGGCTGCGGCGCAGGATGCTGCCCCCCAAGGAACGCCCAAGGCCGCGCCCGCCTCTGAGGGCACGCCGCAGATGCAGGATGGCAAGACCGATGCGCGGGACCAGACTCTTCCAGCGGACGGTTCGCGCGCCGACCAGGCGCTCGGCAAGACCTTCGACATCCGGCCCGATGCCTTGCCGAAACCTTATGCCAGCGCGACGGCGTCGAACAGTTCCCAGATCGTGCCGCGCGGCGATCACAAGCCGATCGTGCCCCCTGGATTCAAGGTGACTCTGTTCGCTGACGGGCTTGCCGATCCGCGTCAGCTGGCGGTGCTTTCCGATGGCAGCGTGCTTTTGACCCAGCAGGATACGGGCGAGGTCACCTGGCTGAAGGACGACGACGGCGACGGCACATCCGATCGTCGTGAGACGGTCGTGTCCGGCATGCAGGAGCCATACGGCATCGTCATGAAAGGGAATGGTGATCTCTACATCGCCGATTCCCGCGGCATCTTCATGTCGGCGGGGGCAGCCGCCAAGCTCAGCGGCGAGAACGCCCCAACAGACCTTCCACTCGAGATGGCGCCGGTCACCGCAATGGGTGTCTTCGGCGATGCCGGGGGCCATTCCACCCGTTCGCTGGCGATCGATCCGGAGTCCGGCAAGATGTTCACCGGCGTCGGCTCGCTTGCCAATATCGACGAGGAACCCGCGCCGCGCGCGACAGTCCAGGTCTTCGACTCCAACGGCAAGAACCAGCATTCCTTCGCGACCGGGACCCGCAACCCCGTCGGCGTCGGCTTCAATCCAACCACCGGCAAGCTGTGGGTGACGGTTCAGGAGCGCGACGGAATGGGTAACGAACTCGTTCCGGACTACTTCACCGAAGTCACCGAGGGTGGCTTCTACGGCTGGCCCTACAGTTATATCGGCCAGCATCCGCAGCCCGATTTCGCCGAAAAGGCACCGGACAAGGTGAAGGCCGCGTTGATCCCATCGCTTTTGATGGAAGCCCATTCCTCCACGATGGATTTCGTCTTCTACCAGGGCAACCAGTTCCCTTCCGACTATCAGGGCGACGCCTTCCTGACGCTCAAGGGTTCGTGGAACCGCGCCGATCCAACCGGCTACAAGGTCGTGCGCGCGAGATTCAAGGATGGCAAGCCGGTCGGTGGCTATGAGAACTTCATGACCGGCTTCTGGACCGGCGGAGGCGATGCCACGGGGGATAATGGCAGCCCTGCCAAGGTGTGGGGTCGCCCTGCGACCATTGCCGAGACCCCCGACGGGGCGCTGCTCGTCGGCGATGATGCGGGCGGCACGATCTGGCGGGTCAGCTATGCTGGCGACACCAGTTCCCAGCGCGCCGAATTGAAAGCGAACTGGCCGGCGAGCGCCGCCAACTGAGCGGCCGGACGTTTCGCGGCGGTTGAGACGCTGTGGTGTGCCTGCCGCGCACCGCAGCTTAACCGCGCCGAAACGGGCTTGCTGTTTGATGCCGATCGCCCCGTGGTGTAGAGACACGCGCTGCTGGGACGAACCTCGTATATTTAAGGCAGGCTTTATGGATCGCATTCGCATTCGCGGCGGTAACACGCTGAACGGCACGATTCCGATCTCGGGCGCCAAGAATGCCGCCCTGCCTCTGATGATCGCCTCGCTGCTCACCGACGACACGCTCACGCTCGAAAACCTGCCGCATCTGGCTGACGTCGAGCAGTTGATTCGCATTCTCGGCAATCACGGTGTCGACTATACGGTCAGCGGCAAGCGCCTCGGCCGGGATGCCGGGCTCGGTCGAACCGTGCATTTTACTGCGCGCAATATCGTCGACACAACTGCCCCCTATGAGCTGGTTTCGAAGATGCGCGCGAGCTTCTGGGTGATCGGGCCGCTGCTTGCCCGCATGCACCGGGCCAAGGTCTCGCTGCCGGGCGGCTGCGCCATCGGCACGCGGCCGGTAGACCTGTTCATCGATGGCCTGCGAGCCCTCGGCGCCTCGATCGAGATCGAGGCCGGGTATGCCGTTGCCGAGGCCAAGGGCGGTCTCGTCGGCGGCCGCTATGTCTTCCCGAAGGTTTCGGTCGGCGCAACCCATGTCCTGATGATGGCGGCGACGCTCGCCAAGGGCGAGACGGTGCTCGAAAACGCCGCCCCGGAGCCCGAGTTGGACGATAAAGAGC
>JBBSVG010000403.1:0-3753 GCA_038233775.1 Bacteroidota bacterium
GTGGCCCGGTCGAGCGCGACCAGCGACTCGGCCTGACCGGCGACCGTTCGCCGCGCTGCTTCGACCTCAACCAGCGCCTGCTCCGCCTCGCCTTTCGCCGCCGCTAAGTCCCGCGTCCGGCTGGCGACCGTTTCTTCCAACTCAACCGCCCGGCGGTTCAGCCGCCGCAACCGGAGCCTGACGAACAGGTAAATCCCGAACAGGCTCAGCGCGACGAGCAGCAGCCGAAACGCCCATGTTTCGTAGAAAAACGGCTCGCGGACGACCGTCAGTCCGGTCTCGGCGGCGTCCCACGACGTCTGGCCGCCGGTGGCTTGGACGCGAAAGGCAAACGTTCCGGCCGGCAAGTTGGTGTAGATCGCCACTCGCCGGGTGCCCGCCTCGACCCAGTCGGGGTCCACGCCTTCCAAGCGGTAGCGAAACCGCAGCCCGTTCGGCGCCCGCAGGCTGATGGCGGTGTAGTCGATCTCCAGCCGTCCCCTGCTCGGGTGGAGCCGGATCGTCCTGTCGGCGATGGCGAGCGGGTCGGTGTCGAGTCGAGCGCCCTCGATGTGGACCGGCGGCGGCGGCGTTGCCCTTGCCAGGGCGTCGGGATCGATCACGGCGGCGCCGATCAAGGCCGGGAACCAGAGTCGGCCCGCACGGTCGCGCCAACCGGCCGGTTGAAATCCGCCGTTCGTCTCAGGATTCGACAAGCCTTGCTCGGGACCATAGACGACGGGCGTCACCGTCCGTCTCGTCCCGGCAACGACGGCGAGCAGCTCGGCGCGGTCGAGCCGCTGAATGCCCCGGTTGCCGCCGGTCCAGAGGCCGCCGTGGTCGTCTTCCAGAATGCTGAACACGCCGTCGTCGGCCAATCCTTCGGCGGTTCGGATGGCGATGAAGCGGTCGGTTTGGCCGACTCGGGCCGCGATGCCGCCGTCGTAGGTGCCGATCCAGAGTTGCCCCTCGCGGTCCTCGACGACGTTGCGGACGTCGTTCGAGCCCAAGCCGTTGTCCGTCGTGAAGGTGGTGAAGCGGTCGCGGCGGCCATCGAGCCGGGCCAGCCCGCTCGCGGTGGCGACCCAGAGCGCGCCGGTGCGGTCGCGCATGATGCAGCGGACCCACGAACTGCCCAGCCCATCGGCCTCGTCATAGACCCGAATCGGGCTCCCGTCTGTGGCGAGATGGGCGAGTCCGACGCGGGTGCCGACCCAGAGCGAACCGTCGGGGTCTTCCTGAATGGCAAAAACGATCTGCGAGACCGACGGCGGCAGCGGTTGCGGGTGAACGGCCTCGGGGTGATCGACCGCGACGGCCGGATCGAGCCAGTACAGCCCGCCGCCGTAGGCACCGAACCACAACCGACCGTCGCGGGCGACGAGCAGCGACCAGATGGAGCCATTTCCGGCGGCGTCCCAGAAGCGGGTGCGACCGTCTGGCAGGCGGTAGGCGATCCCGCCGATGTTCGTCCCAAACCACATCCGCCCGTCGCGGTCCTCGGTGATCGCCTGAACCGCACTTCTGGGCATCCCATCGGCCGGACCGATCACGCGAAACGGCGGCTGCTGCCGCTGAAACAGCCCCTGCGCGCTGGTGCCGACCCACATCGAGCCGTCCCGGTCGGTGAACACCTGACCGGCATCGCCGCGAAAGACGCCGTCGGGTCCGGGATCGAAACTGACGCGACCCGACGGCGTGACCTCGACCACACCATCGATGGTCTGGAAGCGGAGCGCACCGTCGTGGGCACGGCCGAGGACGAAGACGACGTGGGGTTTGGGGTCGTGTGGAAGCCCGAGCGAGAGCGGCGTCCAGGTCAGTTTCCCGCCGGCGTCGAGATGGATCGTGATCGCCCCGTAGAAGAACGTCCCGGCGATCATCTGCCCGGTGACCGGGTCGATCCACAGGCTGGAGACCAGCAGTCGCGGGTCGTCCACCGCCCACGGCACCGTGAACAACCGTCCATCGGGTCCGAGCCGACTCAACCCACGGACCCCGACCAGATGCAGCCGGCTCTGACCGTCGAAGGCGACCGCCTGTGCCCCGCTGATCTGCTCCGGGAAGCCTTCCTGCCGGTCCAGCAATCGCCACTTCCCTCGCTCGACGAGCAGCACACCGACCGACTGGAGCATGGCGGCCACCGTCCCGTCTGGGGCGATGATCATCCGGGTCAGCCGGTCGGTCGCCCGGTCGCCGAGCAGGCGGACTTCCTCCGGCGACGGGGTCAGCCAACTGCCGTCCTTCCTGCGGGCGATGACGCCGGTCGAGGTGCCGATCCACAGCGTTCCGGCCGAGTCGAGGCCGAGTTGGTAGATTCGGTTGCTCGGCAGCGCCGGTGTGTTGGCCCGGTTGAACAGGGTGAACCGGGCGCCGTCGAAGCGGACCAATCCGTCGAACGTCCCGATCCACAGATACCCGTCCGGTGTCTGCTCGATCCCGGAGACCGTCGATTGGGGCAGCCCGTTGCCGACCGTCCAATGCCGATAGACGACGGCGTTCGAGTCGGATTTTGTCGCCGCTACCGTCGCCGATGCCATCGTCTGGGCGCGACCATCGAGCGGCCCGGCCAGACCGAGGGCAAGGCCGAGCAGCCACAACACCAGCCGCCGGGAAACGGACATGGAAAAAAATTAAGCACATCGGGGGGCGACGCATGGCGTCGAGCGGGCAGTGACATCAAGTTAAGCCCATCAAGTCGCCCGCTCAAAATGGACAGATGAAATGTAACGAAAAGGGGCGACGCTGAACCGATCAGCGTCGCCCTTTTTCCTGTGTCCGACCGACGATCTACTTCGCCAGCAGCACCCGCTCGGTCGCGTTGAAGCGTTCGCTGGGGCCGGTGGCCGTCATCCGAATGACATAGACGCCGCTCGGCAGCCCGGCTGCGTCGAATGTCGCGGTGTACGAACCCGCCGGTTTGGTTTCATCAACCAGCACGCGGACTTTCCGCCCGAGCGCGTCGAACACGTCGAGTTGGACCTGACTGACGGCTGAGAGCTGATAGCGGATCGCGGTCGTCGGATTGAACGGGTTTGGCGATGCGGGCAGCAGGCGGAACGCGGTCGGTGGGGCCGTTGTGGGGGCGAGATCGATGGTCACCGACTCCGGCAGATCGTGCACGGCGCCCAATTGGTTGACCGTGCGGAGCGTATAAACATAGCGGCGCCCCGGCTCAACGCGGGCGTCGGTGTAGGCATATGTCCGCGCCGTCGTGCTCGTTCCGGCCCCGCGAAGCGCCGCAACGCCGGTGTAATCGGCGATGGCGGCGCCGTCGCGGAGCACGATGAAGCCGACGTTGTCGCGCTCGGTCGAGGTGGCCCAGTTTAGCCGAATCGTGTTCTGCGCCGTGACCGAGCCGCTGAACCCGTTTAGATTGACCGCCAGCGGCGCGTCGCCGAGGTTTGTCGTCCCGATGGCGAAATCGGACAGGCTCGTGACAGTCACTTCGAGCGTCTGGGCGTCGATCAGCACCGTCGCCGGGTGGCCGTTCTGTCCGTCCATGATCGTCCACGGATCGGTGGCCGTCGAGCGCTTCAGGATGCGGAGCACGCTCGGATCGGTGATGCCGCCGATGCCGCTCAGGCTGAACCGGAGCGTGACGGTCGTGTACCCGGCCCCATCCAGCCCGCTGACGGTGACCGTTTGCGGCCACCATCCGAGAATCCCGGCTGGCCGAACGCCCGTCGGCTCGTCGGTCATCAACCGGTAGGCGAACTGCCCGACGCCGTCGCCGCCTGCAATCGTGACTGCAACGATGCCGGTCAGCCCGAA
>JBBSVG010000404.1:0-3723 GCA_038233775.1 Bacteroidota bacterium
GGCGGCGGCGTTCGTCGCGGCGGGCGCGGGCGTGCGGGTCGCCAAGCACGGCAACCGCAGTGTTTCGTCGCGCTGCGGCTCGGCCGATGTGCTCGAAGCGCTCGGCGTGCGGATGGATTTGGGCGCCGACGGCGTCGCCCGCTGCATCGAGCAAGCCGGAATCGGGTTCATGTTCGCCCCGATCTTCCACGGCGCGATGAAACACGCGCTCGGGCCGCGCCGCGATTTCGGCGTCCGCACCGTGTTCAATTTGCTCGGTCCGCTGACGAACCCGGCGGGCGTCCGGCGCCAAGTCGTCGGCGTGTTCGCGGCCAATTGGGTGCGGCCGATGGCCGACGTGCTGCGGGCGCTCGGCTCGGTCCACGCGCTCGTCGTCCACGGCGCGGGCGGGCTGGACGAACTGAGCCTCGCCGGACCGAACCACGTCGCCGAACTGCGCGACGGCAGCGTGACGGAGTTCATGCTCGACCCGACCGAACTCGGGCTGCCTCGCGTCGGCTTGGAAGCGCTTGCGGGCGGCGACGCGGCCGAGAACGCGGCGATCTTGCGGGCGATCTTGTCGGGCGAACCGGGCGCCGGGCGCGATCTGGTCCGGCTCAACGCCGCAGCCGCGATCCACGTCTCCGGTCGCGCCGCGACGATGGCCGACGGCTTGGTTCAAGCGACCCACAGCATCGATTCGGGCGCCGCGACGGCCGCGCTCGACCGCCTGATCCGCGTCAGCCAAACCACCGCCGCATGACGATTCTCGACACGATTCTCGAGCGGAAACGCGAAGAAGTCGCCGCGCTGCGGGCCGAGCGCTCGGCGGCCGACTGGGATCGCGCCGCTCGGTCGGTCGAGCGCACGCCGCTGAATCTCGCCGCCGCGCTGCGTTCATTGGACAAGCTGACGGTCATCGCCGAGGCCAAGCGCCGGTCCCCGAGTCGCGGGTTGCTGGCGGCCGACTTCGATCCGGTCCGGCTGGCGACGGCCTACGAGCGCGGCGGCGCAGCGGCCATCTCGGTGCTGACCGACCGCGACTTCTTCGGCGGCAGCAACGACGATCTGCAGTCGGTTCGCCAATCTGTCGCGCTGCCGATTCTGCGAAAGGATTTCACCATCGATTGGGTGCAGATCGCCCAGTCGAGGGCCATCGGCGCCGACGCGGTGCTGCTGATCGTCGCCGCGCTGGGCGATGATCAACTGGCCGAGTTGCACGACGCCGCAACGGGTTACGGGTTGAGCGTGCTCGTCGAGTGTCACACGGCGGCCGAGGTCGAGCGGGCGCTTCGCATCTCGCCGAGCATCGTCGGGATCAACAACCGCGACCTGCACGGGTTCGGCGTCTCGCTGCAAACGTCTATCGACCTGCGGCAACAGATTCCGCCCGAGATCGTCGCCGTTAGCGAGAGCGGGATTGGCGGGGCTGACGATGCGCGTCGCCTGCGGTCGGCTGGATTCGACGCGATTCTGGTCGGCGAGCGGTTGGTCACGGCGGCCGATCCGGCGGCGGCGCTGCACGCGCTGGTTGGATCATGACGACGCGAATCAAGATCTGCGGCTTGACGAACCGGGCCGACGCGCTTCACGCCGCCGATGCCGGAGCCGACGCGCTCGGGTTCGTCTTGGCCCCAAATCGGCGCCGGAGCGTGACGGCCGACGAGGTGCGGGCCATCGTCCGCGAGCTGACGCCGCTGATCGCCACGGTCGGCCTGTTCATCGATGCGTCGGCCGACGAGATCGAGCGCACGGCGCATCGGCTCGGCCTCTCGGCGGTTCAGTTGCACGGCGCCGAGTCGGCCGACCTGTGCGCCGAGTTGGCCCGACGCGGGTTGCGCGTCATCAAAGCCATCGCCGTCGGCCCGACGTTCGCGCCGTCCGAGGTTGAGTTGTACCGCGCAGCCGGGGCGGCGATTCTGCTCGACTCGCCCGGCGGCGGCAGCGGTCACCGCTTCGACCGAACGGCACTCGTCGGGCTGCGCGGACCGTTTACGCTCGCTGGCGGCCTGAAGCCCAAAACCGTCGCCGACGCGGTTCGGGCGCTGCGACCGGCGGCGGTGGACGTGTCAAGCGGCGTCGAACGGGCGCTGCGGACGAAAGACCCGACCAAAGTCGCCGCCTTCATCCGGGCGGTGCGCGACGTGGATCGAGAGGCTGTATGACGGATTTTACGATGAGACAACCGCCGCCGCGTGAGCGGCAACCGACCGCGCCGACGGTCACGCCGGACGTGGATGTGCTGGACGCAGAGGACGAATCGACCGGCGGCGGGACCGATTTTCCGTGGCGCGTCATCGTCCACAACGACGACTGGCACACGTTCGACGATGTGATCATCCAACTGCAAAAAGCCACCGGTTGCTCCTACGCACGCGGCGAGGCGCTGGCGATGGAGATTCACACCAAAGGCAAGGCCCGCGTTTTCGACGGACCGCTGACGCGCTGCATGGCCGTCGCCGATATTCTGCGCGAGATCTCGCTCAACGTCGAGCTGCGCGGCTAACTCCAAAAATCACAACTGCCATGTACTTGACCGTCGCTGGACAACTCACGCCTGATGGACGGCTCACGCTGGAGGAGCCGCTTTCGCTGGACAAACCGGTTCGGGTGCTGGTGACGGTGCTCGACCCCGACCTCGCCGCCGGGCATCTGGTGCGCGAAGCCGAGCGCGAGGTGCTCGGCGCCGACGAAGTGACCGGCCTTGTGATCGACCCGATGGGCGTCGTCGCGACCAACGATCTGCCAACCGACGCGCCCGACGAATCCGCCGCCAACTGACACCCGCTGAGGAGTTTTTCCCTTGAATCAGACCGACGACAACGTCCCGTTCATCCCGCTCTCCGAACGCCTCAACCGGCTCGACGAGCTGTCGTACAACCTGTGGTGGGTCTGGCACCCGGCCACCGCGCAGGAGCTGTTTCGGCAGATCGACCCCGAACTCTGGGAGGCGAGCAACCACAACCCGGTTCGCGTCCTCATCCGCACACCGCCGGAGCGGATCGACGAGCTGGCGAAGGATGCCTCCTACGTCGCGCTCTACGACCGCGTGATGGCCGATTTCGACGCCTACATGTCGGCCGACGATACGTGGTGGGCTGAAACCTACGGCCACCGCACCGGCGACCGGATCGCCTACTTCTCGGCCGAGTTCGGGCTGCACGAGTCGCTGCCGATCTACTCGGGCGGCCTCGGGATTCTGTCCGGCGACCATTGCAAGTCGGCTTCCGACCTCGGGCTGCCGTTCGTCGGCGTCGGCTTTTTGTACCTGCACGGTTACTTTCAGCAACTGATCAACCGCGACGGCTGGCAGGAAGAGGCGTACAACAAGCTCGATTATGACGAGAGCCCAGTGCTCGCCGCCCGCACCCGCGACGGCCGCGCGCTGACGATTCGGGTCGAGTTGCCCGGCCGGACGGTGCTCTGCCGCGTCTGGCAGATCCAGGTCGGCCGCATCCCGCTGGTCATGCTCGACACCGATCTCGAAGGCAACGCGGCGCAGGACCGCGAGCTGGCGTCGCGGCTCTACGGCGGCGACCAAGAGATGCGGATCTCGCAGGAGATTCTGCTCGGCGTCGGCGGGATGCGGGCCATCCGGGCGCTCGGATATCGCCCGACCGTCTGGCACATGAACGAGGGACACTCGGCGTTTCTGGCGCTGCAACGGATTCGCGAGCTGATCCACGGCGAAGGGCTCGACTTCAAGAGCGCCGTCGAGCAGGTCCGGCAGAACATGGTTTTCAC
>JBBSVG010000405.1:0-3722 GCA_038233775.1 Bacteroidota bacterium
ACGCCGGGCAAGCAGCTTCAGGTCACGTCGCGCAAGCCCAACGGCTCGTTCAAGACGTTCAACGCGATTGCTCGGGTGGACACGCCGAACGAGATCGAATACTACCGCCACGGCGGCATCCTGCAATACGTCCTGCGCGGGCTGCTGAAGGGCGAAGCCGTCTAACCCAACGCGCTTGAGTTAAATCGCCGGGGCCGGATCGCCGAAGCAGGGTGGTCCGGCCCCGGTTGCATTTCGTCGGGTGCGTGAATTACTCGGCCAGTTGCGGGGCGTGCAGGGCGCGGGCAGCGTAGGCGAGCGCATCGTCGAGCGAGGCCAAGCGACCCCATTCCCACGAGGCATCGAACGCCGACCCATCGAGCGCGGCGCGGGCAATCGTCACCTCGCGTTCGTGCCGGTCGGCGTCGGTCGGCGAGAGCGTCAGGCCGATCCCGGCGCGGAGCGCATCGGCGGCGGCGAGCAAGCGGACGGCCCGTTCGTGCCGCCCCTGGGCGTTGGCGACTCGGGCCATCCCTTCGAGCCCATCAGCGGTACCGCGCTTGGAGCCTAACTCGTGCGAGAGCGCCAGCCGACTGGCGTGCTGCTCGGCCGCTCTGGTGAAATCGCCCTGCGCTAAGGCCACGTTGCCCAAGTTGTCGATCACATCGGCCACGCCCTCACGGTCGCCGAGCTGTTGCCGCAGCTTCATGCACTCCTCAAACCGCGCCTTCGCTCGGGGCAGATCCTGCTGCAGAAACGCAATCTCGCCGAGCACGTTGAGCGTCATTGCGGTGCCCTGCTTCTGGCCGAGCTTGCGGAAGAGAGTCAATGCTGCTTCGAGTAGAGGCTGTGCTGCTTCGGGATCACCCTGTCGGAAAGCAGCGTTGCCGAGGTTGTTCTGATTGGTGGCAACCAGTCGCGTATCGTTCACTTGCTCCGCCAGGGAAAGGCTCTCTCGGTACATCTCCATGGCTCGCTCTGGTTTGCCCTGTGCCTCGGCGATCAACCCGAGGTTGCAGGTGACGGCAGCGATTCCCGGTTTGTCGTCGAGTTGTCGGCGCAGGGAAAGGCTTCGCTCGAAGGCATCGACAGCAGCGCTAAAGTCGCCCTGGCTGTACGTGGTCAACCCAAGCCCGTGTAGTGCTCGACCCTGGACTGCCTGCATCTCGGCGTTATTTGAGCAGGCGGCAATGGTTACTTCGAGCCACTCGCGGCCTTCGTGGAGGTGACCGTGCATCCACCAGAAGCGCCAGAGCGACGAGCTGAGCCGAAGCGCCGTGTCGGGATCGAGCGAGCGGAGCAGGAACGTCATCGACGAGCGGAGGTTGTCGTGCTCGAGCTCGAACCGGTCGAGCCACGCGACCTGCTCGGGACCGGTCAGCTTGGCAGCGCCTTCCTCGGCCAGGCTGAGAAAGTAACCAGCGTGCTGCCGACCAATCGCGTCGCAGAGCGATTCAGCCGTCAGCCGCTCGTCGGCGTACTCCCGAATCGTCTCGAGCATGACGAAGCGCGGGTCACCCTCGGCCGTCTCGATCTGTCGCAAGAGGCTCTTGTCAACGAGCGAGCTGACGCCGTCGAAGATATCGAGGTCGCTCTCACCGGCCACATTGCAGACCGCCTCGGCGGCCTCGAGCGAGCAGCCGCCGGTGAAGATGCTGAGCCGGGCGAACAGCGCGCGCTCCTCA
Source organism: Bacteroidota bacterium (assembly GCA_038233775.1). Taxonomy (GTDB): domain Bacteria; phylum Bacteroidota; class JBBSVG01; order JBBSVG01; family JBBSVG01; genus JBBSVG01. The sequence continues at coordinate 1,665 of JBBSVG010000405.1, forward strand.
GCGGTCATCAACTCGTACGACCAGTCGATGGCGCCGCGAAGCGTCTGTTGTCTCGCAGTTCGGTCTCGGGAGCCGCCGGTGAGCAGCTTCAGCCGACTGCTCAACTTGTCGAGCATCGACTTGGGCGGGAGCAGCTTGATGCGCGCCGCCGCCAATTCAATCGCCAGCGGAAGCCCGTCGAGCTTGACGCAGATCTCGGCCACCGCTCGGGCGTTCTCGTCGGTCAGCGCAAAATCGGGTTTCGTTGCTTGGGCGCGCTCGACGAACAGGGCGACGGCCGGGGCAGCGAGCAGCTCGGCCGTCGGGATTTTCCGCCGCCGCAGGTCCGGCAGCCCGAGTGGCGCCAGCGGATATTCCCGCTCGCCATAGACCTTTAACGCCGACCGGCTCGACGTAATGATCTTCAGCCCCGGCGCCGCTTGGAGCAGCTTGGCGAGGTCCGGCGCCGCATCGAGCACCTGCTCGAAGTTGTCCATCACCAGCAGCATCTGTCGCGGCTTCAAGAACGCCTTGAGCTGCTCGATCAGCGGCTCCGAGCCCGATTCCTTGACGCCGAGCGTCTGGGCGATGGTCGAGACGACCAGACCGGGGTCGTCGATGGCGGCCAGCGCGACGAACATGGCGCCGTGGGCAAACCGGTCGATCAGTTCGGCGGCGACTTGGATGCTGAGTCGGGTTTTGCCGGTGCCGCCGGGTCCGAGCAGCGTGACGAGCCGAACCGCCGGTTGCAGGATCAGCTCGCTCACCGCCTTGACATCGGCCTCGCGACCGACGAGCGGCGTCGCCTGAACCGGCAGGTTGGTCGCGTGGACGTTGAGCGTATTGAGCGGTCGGAAGTCGCGGCCGAGCCCCGGCCCGGCGAGCTGAAAAACGTGCTCGGGGCGACTGAGATCCTTTAGATACTGCTGCCCGAGGTCGATCAGCTCAACGCCGTCCGGCAGATTGAAGCTGACGAGTTGCTCGGTCGCCAGCGACAGCAGCGTCTGGCCGCCGTGTCCAGCCGAGAGCAGCCTTGCGACCCGGTTGAGCGTCGGGCCGAAGTAATCGCCGTCGCGCTCCTCGGCCGTGCCTGTGTGAAGCGTCATGCGGACCCGGATGCCGCCCTCGACGGTCCACGATTCGACCCCGACGGCCTGCTGGATGGCGAGCGCCGCCCGCAGCGCGTCGTCGGCCTCGGCGAAAGCGACACAGAACGCGTCGCCGACCGTCTTGAACACGTAGCCGTGGTGGGCAACCGACCGCTCGCGCAGCAACTCGTCGTGGCGACGGAGCGAGACGGGCATGGCCTCCGGCTGGGTTTCCCACAGCCGGGTGCTCCCCTCGATGTCGGTGAAGAGAAACGTGACGACGCCGGTCGGGTGCGAAGACATACGCGCGGCTTCTGCTGAGGGAGGACGGGTCGCCCCGGATCGGCGGCGACAACGCCAAGATAAGCAAAACCGCCGCTAAAGTGCGCCTGTGCACACGGCTTGGGCTCGCCACAAAATCAGCTTGATGCGCTGAGGGGCAAGCGATCCGCTGTCCTGATCCTCTTTCCTGATGAAGATGAAGCTGTCCGTGTCTGACTTTTCTTTTATCTGTCACCCTGAACGTGGTGAAGGGTCTCATGCTGTGGTCGGCCGTCGGGCAGCGTTGTCGTGAGATCCTTCGCTGCCCGACCTTCGACGGCTTCGCCGACAGGATGACAAAATCAGGCTCCGTGCATCGAGCAAAACGAAAAAGCGGTCGGCGATTCCGCGAAGGAACCGCCGACCGCTTCTGTTGCGCCTGACCCGAAACCGACCGGGTCGGTGCGGCTACCGCGCCAGCACGACCCGCTGGGCGTCCTGATACTGCCCGAGTCCATCGACCCGAACCGCCCGCATCCGAACGATGTAGAGGCCGCTCGGCAGCCCGGCGCCGTCGAACGACGTATGCTGGACCGACGCCGGGAGCGACTGGTCGGCCATGATCGTTCGCACCGCCCGACCAAGCGCGTCGTAGGCGGTCAGCGTGACGCGGCTGGCCGCTGGCAGGGTGAACGTCAACTGGGTGGACGGGTTGAACGGGTTCGGCGCG
>JBBSVG010000406.1:0-3716 GCA_038233775.1 Bacteroidota bacterium
CCGGACCCGGCAGCGTCCCGACGCCGGTCGAGCGGTCGAGCAGCGGCCCGTCCGTCGGTCCGACGAGGCCGGAAGTCGCGCGCTGAATCCGCCGGACGCCGGGCAGCTTTGCCAACTCGCCCAACCGAGCCGTCGGCAGTTCGAGCGTCGCGACGTGTCCCGTCTGCGAACGAACCGTTCCGCCGAGCGCACCGACCGAACGGGCCAGCGCCGCGCCGTCGTCGGTCGTCACAACCAGAGAAACGGACGACGGTACCGACCGGGCAAGTCCGGCGGGTTGGGCGGCGGCGCGCAGCCAGGGATCGAGCGCGGCCTGCGCCCGAGCAGACGTTGAGCCGGATAAAAACGCAACGGGCGCCGCGCCGATGAGGAGCAGCGCCCGAAACGTGGCGCGAAGCGAAGTGGTCATTGGTTCCCTCCCGATTGAAAAGCCATCGGTCGGGAGCGCCGCCGAGGGTCAGAATCCGTCGTCGATCAGCCCATCGGTCACGCCGAGCGGGTCGGCCGGCATCCGAACGCCGAGTTGAACGGTCGGCTGCACATCGGCCGGATCGAGCCACTCGCTCGCATCCAACCCGTAGCGCCGGGCGCCCAAGTAGCGGGCAGCGAAATACGATTCGGCCAGTTCGTCGATCACGACGCCGCGACTCGACGAGGCGTGGGCGAACTTCCCGTCGCCGACGTACATCCCGACGTGCGAAACCCGACCGCGAGCCGAGCCGAAAAAGACCAGATCGCCGAACTCCAGTTGCGTCCGGTCGATGGCCGTTCCGCGCCCGTACTGCTCGCCGGAGTTGCGCGGCAGCCGCAGCCCGAGCACATGAAGATACACCTGCGAGGTGAATCCCGAGCAATCGGTCCCGCGACCCATCTCCTCGCGACCGTGTCGATACGGCGTGCCCATCCACTGCTCGACTTCTTCCATCATCGCGTCACGACGCTCCATCGCGACCGAAACGCCGCCGACGGCCGGTCCGGCGACCACTTCCGAGCCAACCGATTCGGATGCAGCGTGTCGGGCGAGCCCGGCGTGCGGGGCGTAGCGGACCGTCGCGGCGCAGCCAGTCAGCGCAAAGCCGACGAGGCCGACCGTGGCGAGCGAAAGCGAGCACGAGCGTCGCAGTCGCGCAAAGTTCGGGGAAAGGGTCATACGGTCTCCTGATAAAGGGCCGGGGAAGGCGGGCAAACGCGCTCGGCGGGGGTGACGGCGGCGGTCGCGGCTTGATCGGAGCCGGAACGTCCACCCTCGCGAGGGCATGACAAACAACTCAGCGGGCCAGCGGCGGGCCGAGCGAGACGGTTTTCAGCACCAGTTGGTCCTGCGCGTTGGTCACGAGGCCGTGCACCTCGGGCCGGAGCAAGCGGGCGATCCGGTCGTAGTAGAGGATCAGCCACGGCGCTTCGTCGAGAATCAGCCGCTGCGCTTCGGCATAAACGGCGCGACGCTCGGCCGGATCGGTCGTGACGAGCGCTTGCTCGTAGAGTTGATCGACTTGCCGACTGGAAAAATGGGTCGTGTTTGGTCCCCGGTCGGGCGAGAAGTTGCTCGTGGTGAAGCAGGCGAGATAGTTCTCGGCGTCGGGATAATCGGCGATCCAAGACGTGCCCCAGAACGGAACCTTGCCGTCCTTGACCATCGACAGGTGTTGGCCGAATTGGACTTTCTGGATCGTGACCCGAACGCCAACCTCGCGCAGCATCGCTTGGACCGCTTCCGCGATGGAGCCGCGCTTCTGGTCGATCTGCAAGGTCAACTCCGGCAACCCGCGTCCGCCGGGATAACCGGCCTCGGCCAGCAGCGCTTTGGCTTTCGCCGGATCATAGGAGTAACCGACGAGTGTCGAGTCGAACCCCGGCAGACCCGGCGGCACCGGTCCGTACACGCCCGGCGTGCCCAACCCGTGGAGCACATACGTCACGATCCGCTTGCGGTCCACGGCGTAGTTGAGCGCCTGCCGCAGCTTGCGGTTGGTCGATAGCGGCGTGGTCGAAGCGGGCGCGCCCTGGCCGAGAAAGAAGCCGTAATACTCGGTGTTCAGGTACGGCTGGTTGACGAGCGTGTAATCGGCATACGCCGCCGTCAGCTTGCCATCGGGACCGATGACTTGCTCGACGAACTCCTCGCTGAGCGGGTCGATCATGTGGTACGTGCCCCGCTGAAACTCCAGAAACGCCGCCCGCTCGTCGCCCTGAAACGTCACCTCGACCCCGTCGAGGGTCGGCAGACGCGAGCCGTCGGCGGCCTTAGCCCAGTAATCGGGGTTGCGCTCGAGTTTCAGCGACACGCCGTCGCGCCACGAGGCGAAGCGGAACGGGCCGGTGCCGACCGGGTGCCGGGCGAAGTCGGGTCCGGCCTTCTGCGCGACCTCGGTCGGGACGACAAAGCCGTACGGCATACTCAGCAGCGACAGGATCGGCGGAAACGGCCGGACGAGCCGCAGCCGGAAGGTTGAATCGTCCGGCGCCTCGAACCCGGCCACGTCCCCAGCCGAGCCGCTGTAGAACGCATCAGCGCCGACGATCTTGCCGGTGAACACCCACGATCCGGTCGATTTGACCGACGGCGTCAGCACTCGCTCGAACGACGCTTTGACATCTCGGGCGACGAGTACACGACCTTTGCCGCCGGGGAAAGCTGGGTCGTCGTGGAACCGGACGCCGGGCCGCAAGTGGAAGGTGTAGGTTCGGCCGCTGTCCGAAACGTCCCAGCGCGAGGCCAGCAGCGGCTGCGGCGTCAGCGCCGCGTCGAGTTCGATCAGCCCTTCGAAGATCTGTTGCGTCGCCCAGATGCTCGCCCGGCGACCGGCTTGGGCGGGATCGAGCGTGTTCAACCCCTCGCTCTCGTTGTAGCGAAACACGCTCGACCCGGCTGTCGCCGCTCCGTCACCCTTGCCCTTGCAGCCGACCACGGCGAGCAGGACAAGGGCGCACAGCGACAGCGCGAGGGCGGCGGGAGAGCGCAAGCGAGCGGGGATTTGAAGAGGCGAAAATCGCGTCGGCAGATCGAGGCGCCGTGGGATCTGGCGCGGTCTCGGGCGGCGATGCGGGTCGGTGGCGACCGGTTCGTCAGGGCATTAGCAGGCGAGAAGATAACGCGCTCCATTCGCCCGATGCAACCCACCGCTCGAAAATCCCGCGCCGAGCGGTGAATGATTATTCAACGATCACTTGAACGAGTCGGCCCAATCGATTGCAGGACAAAGCACCGAAGCATCGGGCATCATTCGATACATGGACCGAAGGTTCATCGCGGCAAGCCCGGCAACCGGCGACAATCGACCATCGCCCGACTCGTTTCAGGACGGCGGTGCCCACACCCGAACCCGACGCTTCCCCTCCCCCAGCAGGAGAGCGATGAACGAGAACACAGATTTTTTCTATTACGCAGCCAGTTTATTCATCGCTCTCTTCCATCGCTTCCCCAGGGCGTGCGGGGCGCGTGGTAGTGGAACAGGCGCAGGCCGTCGCGGCGGGATAGGGCGAGCAGGTCGAGTCGGGCGGCGCGGGCTGATGCAGCTTCCTCGTCTCGGGCACCGGCGTCGGGGTGACGGGCGGCGTAGGCCGTCGCGAGTAGGTCGCCGGGCAGCAGGACGAGCTCGCGGCGGAGCATAAACGCCTGATGGCCGGGCGTGTGGCCGCCGGTCGGCAGCGCGAGCACATCACAGGGCAGTTCGGATTCGCCGTCGAGCAAGTCAAGGTGCGGTTCGAGCGCGAGC
>JBBSVG010000407.1:0-3713 GCA_038233775.1 Bacteroidota bacterium
GCCGGGGATTAGGCGGCCGGACACGTAGCCAGCGCGTTCGTAGAGCCGTCGGGCAGCAAGGTTGGAGGGGCGGACTTCGAGGCGGATATCGAGGCAGCCTTCCGCTCGCGCCCACCGTTCGAGTTCGCCCAGAATCAGCCGGGCGACGCCGCGACGGCGGTGGCTCGGGTGGACGGCGAGCGAGACGATCTCGGCCGTCGTCGTCCGTCGCGTGACCAAGCCGAGCGCGATCAGTCCCTCGTCCGGCAGCCCATCGACGACGAACCGGCCCATGCGCGGATGCGCGAGCATCGCCCGCAAGGTTCTCGGCGAGAAGGCGTCGCGGGCGCTGAAGGTCAGCCGTTCGAGCGCCCGAACCGCCGCCAGATCGTCCCCGTCGGCCGGGCGGAGCGACCAGCCGTCCGGCAGCACAACGGCGCGGTTGGTCCCCGTCCGGCCTGCCGACGGAGCTGCCGACGGCGTATCTTTGTGCTCGCTCACCGGCCCGTCTCCCATGCCCGATCCGCCTCACGATCCGTTTAGCCTGCCCGACGAACCGCTGACCGACGACGCGGCCGATGACGATGCGGCGCCCGAGGTCACGGTGCTCGACTTCACCATCGCGCCGGGCCAGCGGCCGACGCGGCTCGACGTGTACCTGACGCAGCACATCGAGAACGCGACTCGGGCGAAGGTGCAGCAAGGCATCGCCGCCGGGCGCGTGACGGTCAACAGTCGGCCAGCCAAAGCGAGTCGGCCAACCCAGCCGGGCGACCGAATCGCGGTCACGCTGCTCCGTCCGCCGCCGACCGAGGCGCAGCCGGAGGACCTGCCGCTCGATATCGTCTATGAAGACGACGACCTGCTCCTCGTCAACAAAGCCGCCGGGATGGTTGTCCATCCGGCCTACGGCAACCCGACCGGGACGCTCGTCAACGCGCTGCTGCACCACGTTCGACAGCTCTCGACGGTCAACGGCGCCGACATTCGGCCGGGCATCGTCCACCGTCTGGACAAAGATACGTCGGGCCTGCTGGTCGTCGCCAAGACCGATATCGCCCACGCCCGGCTCGCTGCGCAGTTCGCCCGCCGAACGACCGAGCGGGAATACTGGGCGCTCGTCTGGGGCGTGCCCGCGCCGCCGGACGGGACGGTCGAGACCGATGTCGGCCGCGACCCACGCGACCGGAAGCGGATGGCGGTGGTCGAAACTGGCACCGGCAAGACGGCGATCACCGGCTACCGGACGCTCGAACCGCACCGGCGGACGGCGCTGCTGGCCTTGAAGCTCGGCACCGGCCGGACCCATCAGATCCGCGTTCATATGGCCCATTTGGGCCATCCGCTCGTCGGCGACCCGACCTACGGCGGTCGCGATGCCCGCTGGCTGACGATGGACCCGTCGGGGGCGCAGCGGTCGGCTTGGGCACGGCTGATCGACGGCTTGCCCGGCCAAGCGCTCCACGCCCGGACGCTCGGCTTCCGCCACCCAACGACCGGCGAGCCGGTCCGGTTCGAGGCACCGCCGCCCGAGGCTTTTCTCACCGCGCTGGGATCGGCGCGCCAAGCGTAACCCCATTTTCGGCATCCTGCCTTGTCACCCTGAACGAAGTGAAGGGCTCACGCTGAGGTCAACGCCACATCCGGTTCTTGCTGTTGCCTGTCACCCTGAACGTAAGTGAAGGGTCTAAACTCAGATCCTTCGCTACGCTCAGGATGACAGAAACGCGACCTATAGCGGCTTTTTCGGCAGGATGACAGTCAATCGAGACGGTTGAGCTTGTTCGCAGGGAAACAGGGTCGTTCACGAATCACAAGCGTGTTTTGATCGTTTATTTGTCGGGGTTCATGGGGTCGGGCAAGAGTCGGCTCGGGCCGATTCTCGCCAACGTGCTCGGCTTCAGCTACGCCGATTTGGACGGCGAGATTGAGGCTCGAGCGGACCAGAAAATCGCCGCGCTGTTCCGCGACGAGGGCGAAGCGGCGTTTCGTCAGCGGGAGCGCGAGGCGCTGCGGTCGATGGTCGAGCGGGTGATGGGCACCGGCGAATCGGTCGTCATCTCGCTCGGCGGCGGCGCGATTTTGCAGCCCGATGTCCGCTTTATGATCCGCGCCACCGGGACGTGGGTGACGCTGACGGTTTCGCTCGACGACGCCGTGACGCGGCTGCGGAACCGGACCGACCGGCCGCTGCTGCTCGGCCCGACCGGTCGGCCGCTGCCTGAACCGGCGTTGCGCGAACGGATCGCCCGGCTGATGGCCGAGCGCGAGCCGATCTACGCCGAAGCCGATCTCGTCGTCGCCACCGACGGCCCGCTCGGCCGAACCATCGACACCCTCGCCCGACAACTCGCAGCGCTCTGGCGCACCCGACGACGCTGACGGACTCAAAACGTACGCGCTTGTGGAGGACGGCTGGGGTAGCTCCGTTCATGGATTCGACAGGCTCACCACGAACGGAGAGTAGCCTCGGAGGTGTCGCAATCAAGAGTTGATCTGAGGAAACCATGCAGACCGTTTCCGTCGCCCTCGGTCCCAGCGCCGACCGCACCTACGCCGTCCGAATCGGCCCCGCGCTGCTCGAGACCGTCGGCGCGGCCGTGCGTGAGGTGCTGCCGAAGGTGACGCACATCGCGCTCATCACCGACCGAACCGTGGATCGGATTTACGGCGACCGGGTCGCGGCGGCGCTGACGGCGGCCGGGCTGCCGGTCCACCGCGCCGTCGTCCGGCCGGGCGAGCCGAGCAAATCGGTCCGACAAGCCGACCAGCTGTGGGGCGAGCTGATTGCCGCCGGAGCCGACCGGCGCTGGGCAGTCGTCGCTTTGGGCGGCGGCGTGATCGGCGATCTGGCCGGGTTCGTCGCCGCGACGCTGTTGCGCGGTCTGCCGCTGGTGCAGGTGCCGACGACGCTGCTGGCGCAGGTCGATTCGTCGGTCGGCGGCAAGGTCGGCGTCAACCACAAGCTCGGCAAGAACCTGATTGGCGCGTTTCATCAGCCGCGACTGGTGCTGGCCGACACCGACACGCTCGCGACGCTGCCCCGGCGCGAGATCACGGCCGGGTTGGGCGAGGTCGTCAAATACGGCTTCATCGGCGACCGGCCGTTTCTGGATGATTTGTCGGCCACGCTGCCGGAGTTAAGGTCGCAGCCGGATTCCGCGCGCTGGCCGCAGATCGTCGCGCATTCGGTTCGGGCCAAAGCCGCCGTCGTCCAAGCCGACGAGCACGAAACCGGCGTCCGGGCGACGCTCAACTTCGGCCACACAGTCGGCCACGCGCTGGAGGCCGTCACGCGGTACAAGCGGTTCAAGCACGGCGAGGCGGTGCTGATCGGGATGCGGGCCGCGCTCGATCTGTCGTGTGGCACCGGACATCTGCCGGAAACGGAACGCGACCGGGGATTCGAGTTGCTGGACCGCTTGCCGGTCGGCCCGACGGTGGCTGATCTGTCGCTTGATGAGACGCTGGCAGCGACCGGTCACGACAAGAAAGCCGAGGGCGGACAGGCGCGGTTTGTGTTGCTCGACGGCGCCCTCGGCCAGGCCACGCTGCCGACCGCCGTCGATCCCGACCTCGTCCGCGACGCCCTCCGCCGGCTCGGCCTCCGCTGATCTTTCCGCTCTGAGATGCCCTTCTCCCCCGACCGACTTGCCGCTCTGTTGGCCGGATTCGACGGCCGCCGCGTTGCCGTGCTCGGCGATCTGATGCTCGACCGCTACATCTGGGGCACC
>JBBSVG010000408.1:0-3706 GCA_038233775.1 Bacteroidota bacterium
CGCCGCCGTCGGTGAGCGTGAACAGGTACTGGACGAACCCGGCGCCGAGGGCAGGGGCGGCGAGCACGCGGACCTCGCCGCCGTCCCAACCCGGCAACCGACTCGGCGGGTAGCCCTCGGCCGGGAGCAACGCATAACGGGGCCGAACGCGGGTTCGGCTGTGGAGCAACTGGTTCTGGGCGCGCATACGGAGGGTTCGTGAGAGCGAAAAAACGACTGGCGAGAGAGAATCAGGTAATCGGTCAGGCGGATTTGACGGGCCAACCGCCCCCCGCCGGGGGGCCAGACCGGCGACAGCCGGGCGGGGGGGGTGAACCGGTCGCCGCCTGAATGACGCCCCCCACCGGCGCTTGCGCGCCACCTCCCCGATGGGGAGGGGTTGGACAGGTCAATCGTCGTTGGTGCGATTGCGGTTGGCAGTGTCTTGCTGCCGCTTGGTCCAGAGCACGCCACCGGCCGAAATGACGCCGCCGATGACGAGCAGCGCGATGCTGAACGGGTCGATCCGGCCGCGAGCGTAGATCAGATAAATCCCGGCGAGATCGAACAGCCAGCCGAGGCCGAGCCACGGCAAGAGCGCACGCATCGGCGGCGGAGCGGACATAGCAGAGCGAAATCAGCGGTGGAAAACGGGGACCGACGCGGCCGGGCGGCGCGGTGCGGGCAACGTGACGCGGTCGGCGTAGTGCGTCAGCCGCGACAGGATTTCCTCGCCGGTCGCCGGGGCGCGAAGGGTCGCCGGTTCGCTGCCGGAGACGGCCCGAAGCGCGTCCTTGACGGCGGTCCAAACCGAGATCGCCGTCAGCAGCGGCGGCTCGCCGACGGCTTTGCTGCCGGTCACGCCCGAGTCAGTCGCGGGATCGACCAGCCAATCGGCCGAGAACTGGGCGGGCAGATCGCCGACGCCGGGGATCTTGTAGGTCGTCGGCGAGTGCGAGAGCAGCACGCCGTGGTCGGAGTAGCGCAGTTCTTCGGTTGTCAGCCAGCCCAACCCCTGGACAAACCCGCCGACCAACTGGCCCCGGTCGATGGTCGGGTTGATCGGGCGACCGATGTCCATCAAGATATCGGTCCGCAGCACGGTCAAGTCGCCGGTGAAGCGGTCGATCTCGACCTCGCTGCACGCGGCAGCGGTGGTGAAGTAGCGGAACGGTCGGCCGGTGCCGGACGCCGCGTCCCAACTCAGCTTCGGCGTCGAGAAGAACCCGCGTGCGCCCAAATCGACCCGACGAAGATACGCCGCCCGGACCAGTTCGTCGAACAGCAGCACCCGGTCGGGCTGCGCCGGATCGGTGACGCGGTCGGCGGCGAAGACCAGCGTCGCGGGATCGGCGGCGGCGCCCAACACCTCGACAGCGACCGGGGCCAACCGCTCGCGCAGAATGCGGCAGGCGTCGAGCACCGCGCCGCCGTTCAGGTCAGCCGCGCTCGAGGCAGCCGTCGATCTGGCGTTCGGCGAGCGCTCGGTAGAAGTCGGCAGCTCCAGAATCCGATCCGGCGACTGCCCAAGTCCGTCGGCGGCGAGCTGAATCATCTTCGTGTTGACGCCCTGCCCCATCTCGGTCGCGCCGGTCGAAACCTGCACCGTCCCGTCGAGATACAGATGGACGAGCGCCGACGCTTGGTTGAGGAACGTCGTGTTGAACGAGATGCCGAACTTGACGCCCGTCAGCGAGAGCCCGCGCAAGGCCGTGCGCGACGCCGCGTTGAACCGGGTGATCTCGGCCCGACGAGCGGCATACTCGGCGGACTCGGCCAGCCGGTCGAACAACTCCGGCAGCGCGTGTCGGCCGACCGGTTGACCGTACGGCGTCGTGTTTCGCGCGGGATCGGCGGGATCGTAGAGGTTGCGGCGGCGCACGTCGAGCGGATCGAGGCCGAGTCGCTGGGCGATTTCCTCCATCGCGCACTCCATCGTCGCCGCGCCCTGCGGACCGCCGAAACCGCGAAACGCCGTGTTCGGCGGCAGGTTTGTTCGGGCAACGAGGCCGGTGATGTGCGCCGCCGGGAGGAAATAGGCGTTGTCCAGATGCGTCATCGCCCGAGCGAGCACGGCCGGCGACAGGTCGGCATAGGCGCCGCCGTCGGAGATCAGCGTCGCCTCGACCGCCGTGATCCGCCCGTCTCGCGTCACGCCGATCCGGTACTGGTTCTCGAACGGATGCCGCTTGCCGGTCAGGTGCATGTCGTCGTCTTTCGACAAGGCCAGCCGGGCAATCCGACCGGTCCGCAGCGCGACGAGGGCGGCGAAGACGGCCGGATGCGTCGCTTGCGATTCCTTACCGCCGAACCCGCCACCCATTCGGGTCGTCACGCACGAAACCTCGTGCTGCCCGATGCCGAGCAAATGCGCCACGTCGCGCTGAACCTCGGTCGGGTGCTGGGTCGAGGAATGAACCGTCAGCGTGCGCGTCCCAGCGGCGGTCCGCTCGCCCGGCACGACCCGCGCCGCCTGCGATTCCAAGTAAAAATGGTCCTGTCCCCCGCAGCGGAACGTCCCTTCGATGATCTCATCGGCGGCGGCGAACCCGGCTGCGAGATCGCCGTGCTCGATCTTGCGCGGCTCGCCGATGAACGTCCCCCGGTTGCACGCTTCCGTGATCGTCAGCACCGGGTCGAGCGGCTCGACGTGGAGCACGACCGCCGCTTTCGCCGCCCGAATCGCCGATTCGCGCCGGACCGCCAGCACGACGACCGGCTGACCGACGTACATCAACTCGTCCTCGGCCAAGAGCGGCTCGTCGGTCACAATCGGACCCAGCCGGTTGTGCGCCAGATCGCGGTGCGTGTAGGCGCCGACGACGTCCGGCAGCGCAAGGGCGGCGTCGAGATCGATCCCGGTCAACCGACCGTGGGCGACGGGCGAGCCGACCGTCACGACGAACACCTCGCCGGGCGCAATCGGCTCGTCGTCCAGATACACCGAGCCGCCCGTCACGTGGCCGTGGGCCGAATCGTGCGGCAGATCGCGACCGACAACCGGGCCGGGCGTTGCGTTCGGAGCGATCATGCCGGTTGCGCCTCCTGCGCCTGAATCTCGTGGTACGCCTTGACGAGCAGATTCGCCGCCAACCGCAGCCGATAATCGGCCGAGCCGCGCACGTCGGACAGCGGCGCGATCTCGCTTTGCGCCATGTCGCCCGCCGCCGTCATCCGCTCCAGATCGAACGGTTGGCCGAGCAAAAACGCTTCCGTCCGTCGCAGCCGGAGCACGGTCGGTCCGACGCCGCCCATCGCCAGCCGAATCGCCCGAATCCGCCGCACCTTGCCGCGCCCGAGCGTCAACCGGACGGCGGCCGTCACGGCAGAAATGTCGAGTTCTCGTCGGCGCGAGACCTTGTAGAGTTTCAGAATCTCGTCGGCGGCGGGGAGCGGGACGAGGATGCGGCGGATCAGCTCGTCGGGCGCCAGGTCGAGCGATTTGTAGCCTTTGAAGAACGGTTCGATGCTCGCCAGTCGCGTCCCGGTCGCGCCGATCAGCTCGACGTGGGCGTCCATCGCGTAGAGGAACGGCAGCGTGTCGGCGATGGGCGAGCCGTTGCCGATGTTCCCGGCAAGGGTCGCGTTGGCTTTGATCTGCGGCGAGCCGAACAAGGTCAGCAAGCGGGCGAACTCCGGGACGCGGTCGCGGCAGAACGCCTCGATCTCGGCCAGTGTCGTCCGGGCGCCGACGACGAGGACGCCTTCCTCGACGTGCAACTCATTC
>JBBSVG010000409.1:0-3701 GCA_038233775.1 Bacteroidota bacterium
GTCAGCCGATAGATCCGGCTGTGGCCGTCGCGGTCGGTCGCCGCATAGACGACCGTTCCGTCGGCCGAGGCGCTTGGGGACGATTCGAGTCGGTCGGTTGAGCGGGTCAGCGCGGTCTCGCCGGAGCCGTCGGCCCGTGCGCCGTAGAGGTCGGCGCTGACGACGGCGTGACCGGTCGGGTCTTCCCGCTCGCGAACGAAGACGAGTCGGTCGTTGCCAACCCAAGTCGGCTCGGCCGCGTCCGCGCCCAACCGAGCCAACTGACGCCCTTCCGCTGAGAAGACCGACAGCGTCCCGCCGCCGCGAGGCGTCAGCACGCGCAGGGCGACTTTTGACCCGTCCGGCGCCCAGACAGCTTGGATATATCGCCCCGGCGTCGGCCGAACGGTGCGGAGCGAGCCGTCGGCGGATTGGAAAACGAGCGCGTCGTCGGGCGAGCCGGGCGCGGTCGGCTGGACATAACGGGCGACGACCGACTGCGGCGCAGCGGTCGCGAGCGGGTTGTCGATTCGCTGAGCGGTCGCGGCCGGATCGACGGTCTGGCGGAGCAACTGGCCGTCGCCGACCCAGACCGGCAGGCCGAAACCGAACGCGGGCGCCCAAGACTCCGGCTTCGACGAGGCGCCGGTCGCCGGGTCGAGCACGACGAGGGCCGATTCGCGCCGTCCGTCCGGTTGGGTCCGCGTCTGCCGGACGGCCAGATACGCGCCCGACGGGCTCCACGACGCGCCCCAGCCGATCCCAGCGCCGTCGGTCAATTTGGTCGCCGCGCCGCCGACTGTCGGGACGAGAAACAGGCCGTCGTAGCCCGGTGCGCTGAACGCCACCCGGTCGCCAGTCGGCGAGACGAGCGGCGCCGTCGCCTCGACCCCGACAGCCGTGACGACCGTCGGCGCGGCCGTCACCTGAAATGCCGCCGTCTGGGCCGACGCCGCCGCCGCCGTCAGCAGCCCGACAGCGGTCAGACTGAGCGCGATTCCCTTGTTCATCTGCATCGAAACCTCTCGTTGGATCATCGGGCGAACGGTCAGCGAATCAGCGTCATCCGGCGGGCAAGCGTCTGGCCGCTGGCGGTGAGTCGGTAGAGATAGAGTCCGCTGGCGAGCCCGTTGCCGTCGAACGTGACCGTGTGCGCCCCGGCCGACTGCGGCCCATCGACCAGCGTCCGCACCTTGCGGCCGAGCGCGTCGAACACGTCAAGCCGGACGTTGCTGACGGCCGATAGCTGATAGCTGATCGCGGTCGTTGGATTAAACGGGTTCGGCGTGTTCTGGGCCAGCGCGAACGCGGCCGGTCGGCCCGGCGTATCGTCGCCAACAGCCGTCACCAACCCCGGCCGGGTGACGCGCAGGTCGTCGAAATAGACGGTCCCGAAGCCGGTGCCGGTTCCGGCGTAGCTGAGTTGGAACGAGTCGAACCGCTGGAACCCGGTGAAGACGCCGTCGCCCAGCCCGGCCCAGTTCCCGGCCGGATCGGAGCCGAGCTTCCATTGAACCAGTCGCCAGCCGATCCAGTCGATGGGCAGCCAGCTCGATACCTCGATTTGCTTCGCTCGCGGCGAGGCGCCCGTCTCGGGCAGGTCATCGACGGCGGCGAAGCGGAACAGCGTGCCCGACCCGTCGCCGCGCACATAAGTCTGGAGAATGTCGCCCTTCGACGCCTCGAACCGCCGGTCGCCCTGCGCCGCGCCGTCGAAATACTCGCGCAAGAGCCACGGTCCGCCGGTCGGCAGCGAGAAGCCGTACTGGAGTTTCATGCTGCCGGTCGTGCCGGGCAGACCGACGGTCGGCGCGAATGAGCGGACGGTCGAATCGGCCACGAGGTTGAGGTTCGATCCGCTGAACGTCGCCGCCGCCCAGCCGTCGAGCGCTGGCTCAATCGGGCTGACGACGGTGAACGTCCCGGCCGGTTGTGCGGCGGTCGTGAAGAACGAGAGAGCGTCCTGCGTCGTCTGGTTGCCGGAGCGGTCGCGGACCCGGCCAACGGCGAGTTTGTAGAACCCGTTCGGCAGGAACGGTACTTGGGGAACGAGCGTGACGCCGGTCCGGCCGTTCGCCTCGGCGGCGGTCAGGATCGTCGGCACCGCGACGTCGTTGTAGGTCAGGCGGAAATTGTCAGCGGTGAGCGAGGCCGGGTCGAGCAGTTCGTCGAACGTCAGGTTGACGAGCGCGTCGGCGAGCGGCACGTCGGCCTCCAGGTTGCGCGGCGTCGCTTTCTTCACGACCGGCGGAATCAGGTCGCGGCTCGTCGCGCGGAAATGCCGGACGAGCGCGTCGGCGGCGGTCACTTGGCCGTCGTTGTTCGTGTCGAGCGGGCGGTTGCGGAAGTCCTTCGGTCCCAGCCCGAGTTCCAGCCGGTACGCCGTGGCGAACGCGAGCAATTCGGCCGGACGGAACAGCATCACCTGATCGTTGCCCGACCACGAGAACGTGCCGGGCACCGCCGTCTCGCTGCCGTCGTCGAGCACCAGTCGGAAGGCGGACTGGACGCTGGCCCGGTTCATCTTCCGCGAGAAATTGAACGTGAACGAGGTCGCAACCGAGACGGCCGTGTCGCCCTCGGCCACCGTCAGCCGGGTCAATGTGGCGGGCAGCGTGCTGAGGAGCTGCATGTCGCGGAACGTAAAGAAACCGGAGTCGAGCGACGGAACGGTGATGGTCGAGTCGGCATAACCGGGCGCCGAGAACGTGACCGCCGTCGGTCCATCGGCAAGTCCCTCGAAGTAATAAAACCCGTTGGCGCAGTTGTCCGACGGCAGGCAGTACGGGCTGAACCGGGTGGCGTAGGTGTCGGTCGTGTAGGTTCGGTCGCCGATGCGGGCCGTCGCGCCGTTGATCGGCCCGGCCCCATCGAGGTCCGAAACGACGCCCATCAGCGTGTTCAGCGGGGCGACGACCGCGTTGTACTTGTGCATGAACGCCAGCCAGATCACCCGCGCCTCGACCCGCTGCGACTCCGGGTTCATGTTGAGCAGGTTCTGCTGCCGGTTCGTGTGGAACCCGCCCTCGCTCAGCTCGCCGGGAATGTCGGCCCGGAGCGGGTTGAGCACGCCGAGTCCGTTGATATAATCGACCCCAAACCGGCGGGCGAAGGTCGCGTCCCCGTAGGCGCCCTGATTCGGGACGCGGTAGGCGCGGGCGAGGTTGGCCGCCATCTCCTCGGAGAGCGAGAGCGTCTGCGGGAAGCGGAGCGTGCCGTATTTGCGGCTCGGATCGGTCGTCCAGCCCGACCCTTCGCTCATCAGCAGCAACGTGTGGTTGGCGGTTTCGCCGGCGGCGTTGGAGTGGATCGAGTGGAACCAGTTCGCGTTGAGGCTGTTCGCCAGCCGCGCCCGGTCGCCGAGGGTTGGCCCGAGGCTCGGTCCGTCAACCGTTCGGGTCAGCGTGACCTGGGCGCCCGAAGCCTGGAGCATCTGCTGGAGGTGCAGCGAGACACGCAATGCCTTCTGCGCCTCGCTCCAACCGGCATTTCGCGGCCACCCTTTGTTGTCGGTTCCGCCGTGGCCGGGATCAATGACGAACGTCAGGCCCGACAGGTCGGCCCGCTGCGCCTGCGCCGCCGTCGGCACGAAGGCAGCGCCCGAGGCGGCGAGCAAGGTCAGTGCAATGGCAGAAAATCGCATAGGGCAATCGGGTTGGGGGACGGAACGGAAGCTGTCGGCAAGAAAGCTATCAGCCGTTAGCTATCAGCTCACGGCAAGA
>JBBSVG010000410.1:0-3700 GCA_038233775.1 Bacteroidota bacterium
CCGGGACAGCGTGGGCGCGATGAAGACAGCGGACGAGACGGCGGCAGCACCGACAGCAACGGCACCGGCAACGGCGAGCCCGGCGGCGGAGCGGGCGACGGGGCTGGAGATGTCGTTGATGTATTTGAAAGGCGTCGGGCCGCGACGGGCGGCGGCGCTGGAGGAGGTCGGGCTGGTCACGGTCGCCGATCTGTTGCGGCACTATCCCCGGCGCTATCTCGACCGGACGACGACCGTCCGCATCCGCGACCTCGACGAAGCGGCCGAAACCGGCCAGTCGGTGACGGTTATCGGCCAAGTGCGGACGTTCTCGACGGTCGGTCGGCCGCCGTGGTTGAAGGGACCGAAAGGCGAATCGGCCGCGAAAGGTGGCTATCGGTTCGTGCTCGCGCTGGAGGACGAGACCGGTCGGCTCGATTGCGTCTGGTTCGCCCAGGCCGTCCGCTACGTCGGCCACGCGTTTCAGATCGGCGAGTGGGTCGCGGTGCATGGCGTGCCGCGCAAGTTCGGTCGCCAGTTTTCCTTAACGCACCCGGAGTTCGACAAGCTGTCGTTCTCGCCGGCCGAATCGGCGGACGAGGCCGACGAGCCGCCGCTGCCCGACGCCGAGCAGACCGAGGCCGAACTGTTCAACACGGGCGGCGTGGTCGCGCTCTACCCGACGACCGACAAGCTGCGGAAGGTCGGGCTCGACTCGCGTGCGTTTCGCCGACTGATCCGCTCGGCGCTCGACCGGTTCGGCGGCGAAGTGCCCGAAACATTGTCGGCTGAGTTGATCGAGCGTTACGGGATGCCGGGCCACAGCGCCGCGTTGGCCTCGATCCACCTGCCGCGCACGACGGCTGAACTCGACGACGCCCGCGACCGGCTGAAGTTCGACGAGTTTTTCTTTCTGCAACTGCTGCTCGCGCTGCGCCACCGGGCGGCGAGCATGGAGACGAGCACCGTTCGGTTGAGCGAGGTCGGCGAGCGGTTCCGGGCGCTGCACGAGTCGCTGCCGTATGAACTGACCAACGCCCAGAAACGGGTCATCCGCGAGATTCGGACGGCCACGCTTGGCGGGCACCCGATGAACCGGATGGTTCAGGGCGATGTCGGCAGCGGCAAGACCATCGTCGCGCTGTTCGCCATGCTGTTGGCCGTCGATAATGGCTATCAGGCCGCGTTCATGGCGCCGACCGAAATCCTGGCCGAGCAGCATTATTTGAACATCCGCCGGATGGTCGAACCGTTGGGCGTGAAGGTCGAACTGTTGGTCGGCAAGCAACGGAAGAAGGCGCGGGCGGCCGTGCTCGCGGCGGTCGAGAGCGGCGCGGCGCAGATCGTCGTCGGCACGCACGCGCTGATCCAAGAAGGCGTGACGTTCGGCAAGCTTGGGATGGCGATTGTCGATGAACAGCACCGGTTCGGCGTGGTCCAGCGGGCACAATTGAAGTCGAAAGGCGACTCGCCGCACGTCTTGGTCATGACCGCGACGCCGATCCCGCGCACGCTCTCGATGACCGTCTATGGCGACCTCGACACGTCGATTCTCGACGAGCTACCAGCCAACCGGAAGCCGATTCGGACGGCGGTTCGTCGGGAGAATGACCGCGCTGAAGTGTATCAATTTATGCGCGATGAACTCGACAGCGGTCGACAGGCGTACATCGTCTATCCGCTGGTCGAGACGAGCGAGAAACTCGACCTGAAAGCGGCGACGGAAGCGTTCGACCAGTTGCGCGAGGGCGAGCTGTCGGGCTACCGGCTCGGGCTGATCCATGGCAAGATGGACGCGTGGGAAAAAGATGATGTGATGTCCGATTTCAAGGCGAGAAAACTCCACGCGCTCGTCGCGACGACGGTGATCGAGGTCGGGATCGACGTGCCGAACGCCAGCCTGATGCTGATTGAGCACGCCGGCCGGTTCGGCCTGAGCCAGTTGCACCAGTTGCGCGGTCGGGTCGGTCGCGGCGCCGCCCAATCGACCTGCATCCTGATGGCCGATCCGAAGCTGTCGCTCGACGGCTACCACCGGTTGAAGACGCTGTCCGAGACGACCGACGGGTTCGCCATCGCCGAAGCCGATCTGCGGCTGCGCGGACCGGGCGACTTCTTCGGCGTCCGGCAGAGCGGGCTGCCGGACCTCAAACTCGCCAACCCCGTCACCGACGAGGCGATCCTGACGGCGGCTCGGGCGGAAGCGTTCGAGTTGGTCGAGCGCGACCCGCAGTTGCGCGATCCGGCCAACCAGCCGATCCGCGAACACTTCCTCCGCGCCGGTCGCCGCGATCTCGGGATGGCCGAGATCGCCTGACGGTCACTTTCTTCCACAGATTGTGCAGCACTATGCAGAGCCCGGCGATCCCTCGCCGGGTGCTTTGCGGCGCATCTTCCGTGATTCGAAACACGTAGAGCGGCACCCGATTGGGGGCTGGCATGATCCTCCCATTCAGCCCGATTTCCCCCGCGACGCCCCGTTCTGTAACCGACCGGTCGTCGTTTGCCGATTTCCCCACGCTGTCTTCGGAGACTGTCTTGATCGCTGACCCAGCCCCCCCGCCCGTTGTCGCTGCGTCGCCTACCACCTCGGCCCGACTCGCCTCGGCGCTGCACCTGAGCGATGTCGGCGAGGCCGGCCGACCGCCGCTGGTGCTCGTCGTCGATGACGAGGCGACGAACCGGCTGCTGCTCGACCTGATGCTGCAACCGCTCGGTTGCCGGATCGCCATGGCCGCCGACGGGCTGGCCGCGCAGAAGATGCTCGAACAAGCCATCGAGCGCGGCGACGAGTTGCCCGATCTGGTCATCAGCGATGTCGTCATGCCGGGGCTCGACGGGGTCGAGCTGAGCAGTTGGATGAAGGCGCAACCGTCGCTGCGGCTGGTGCCGCTGGTGATGATCACGGCCGCGAGTTCCATCGAAGAAAAGCTCCGCGCGCTCGAAGCTGGGGCCGACGACTTTCTCGCCAAGCCGGTCAACCGGCTCGAGCTGCTGACCAAGCTGCGGAACCTGCTCCGGGTCAAGCGGCTGACCGATCAGCTCGAGGCGGCCGAGAACGTGCTGATCAGCCTGACGGCGACCCTCGAAGCGAAGGACCACTACACGGACGGCCACTCGATTCGGGTCGCCGGGACCGCCGTTCGGTTGGGCGAGGCGTTCGGTCTGCGACCGCTCGAACTCCGCACGCTGCACCTGGGCGGTTTGCTGCACGACATCGGCAAGATCGGCGTGCCCGACCGCGTGCTGAACAAAACTGGCGCGCTGGACGACGACGAGTGGACGCTGATGCGGGCGCACCCGGAGATCGGCTACCGAATCTGCCAGCCGCTCCGCTCGGCCGGCCAAGCGGCCAGCGACCGCGTCCCGTCGATCCTCTCGCTCGTCCGCCATCACCACGAGAAGCTCGACGGCTCGGGCTACCCCGACCGGCTGAAAGGCGACAACCTGCCGCTCGGCGTGCGGATTTTGACCGTCGCCGACATCTACGACGGCCTCTCGACCGACCGCGCCTACCGCGCCCGGTTGACACCCGCCCACGCCTTCGGGATTCTCGATTCGGAGGTCGCCAAAGGCTGGCTCGATGGGGACGTTGTCGGGGCGTTGAGCGCCGATCTGATGGCGTAGGGGAGCGGGGGCGCCGGTTTTGCTGTTCAGCCCGAACCCGCGCCCCTTTCGTCCCGACGCCGTCCCATGCGCCTCGTTCTGCCCGTTGCCCTGC
>JBBSVG010000411.1:0-3698 GCA_038233775.1 Bacteroidota bacterium
GACATCATACACGGTTTCGCGCAGCGGAAACCGGACGCGCTGCCGCTGAAAGGTGCTGTCCAGCGCAAAGCGTTGGAGAAAGTTCGGAAAGTCGGCTTCGGCCTCGCCTGCGTCCACCGGCTCAGGTGTTGGGCGGCGCGGCGCCGGTTGCGTCAAACCCAGCGAATCCGCTGACGCATCGGGCCGGCCGGGCGCTGCCGGTTGGCAAGCCGACAGGCTCAGCACGGCGAGTGCGAAAAGCTTCGGATTCATGGGGCGTTGGGGTTGAATCGGCCGCACCCGGCACGATGGATGGGGCGGCGGGCGGTGGCAACGTGAATCAGGTTCAGCGGCGGGAGGCGGGGGGTGTTCACCAAACGGGTGCCGGGCTGGGTCTATGCGACCGGCGGCGGACTGGCCGCGAGCGCCGGGTTCGTCAACGCGGTCGGGCTGGCCGGGATGGCGCATCAGGCCGTCAGCCATGTCTCCGGGACGGTCACGCGGGTCGGGTTGCTGCTCGGCGGCGACCGGGACTCGGCGGTTGCGGCGGGGCTGGTTGTGGTCGCGTTCGGTCTCGGGAGCGTGCTCAGCGGCGCCTTGATCGGCGACGCGCGGCTGCAACTGCGTCGGCGCTATGGCGTGGCGCTGCTGATCCAGTCGGGCCTGCTCTTCGGCGCAACCGGGCTGTTGATGGGCGGGCACGCATCGGGCGAGTATCTGGCCGCCGCTGCGTGCGGGTTGCAGAACGCGATGGCGACGAGCTACTCCGGCGCCGTCATCCGCACGACGCACATGACCGGTGTCGTCACCGACCTCGGCATTCTGATCGGCCAAGCGCTCCGCTACCGGCGTCTGCCGATGCCGCGATTGCTGCTCTACCTGACGCTGCTCGGCGGGTTCCTGACCGGCGGCGTGCTCGGCGGACTCGCGTTCGGTCGGTTGGGCGCCCGGTCGCTGCTCCTCCCGGCCGTCGGCAGCGCGGTGATCGGACTGCTCTACGGAATTTTCCTCCGCCGCCGCCACGCCGAGCACCCGCTCCCCCACCCCGACATGCAGGACGCAGCCCCTCCGCCGACCGAGGCTACTTCCCCAGAATAAAGCGGACGGCGATGTAGAGCAGCAGCACGCCGAACAGCCGCTTGATCAGCACATCGGGCAGTGATTGGGTGAACCGCGCGCCGATGAAGGTGCCGACGACCATCCCGGCCGCGAGATACCCGGCGACCCGAACGTTGACCTCGCCAGCGCGGTAATACGTCAGCACCGCCAGAAGCCCGACCGGCAAGAGCAGCGCGGCCAGCGAGGTTCCGGTCGCCGTTTTCTGTGTCAGCCCGAAGGCGAGCACGAGGGTCGGGACGATGACGATCCCGCCGCCGATGCCGAAGATGCCCGAGAGCACCCCCGCCACCAGCCCGAGCAAGAGCACCCAGAGGTCGGTCATGGAAGAGAATGCGGAATGATGAACGAGGAGCGATGGAAAGGCGATTGATGAGGTCAGATTGCGGATTGATGAACCAGCCGCGCGGCCCCGCCGCCGTAGTTCAGGGCCGCTCTCCGTTCGTGGTGAGCTTGTCGAATCCACGGACGGAGCCTCTACTGCCGCCCGCTGCCGTTGCCGTTCTCTTGCCGTAAGCTGACGGCTGATAGCTGATAGCTTCCATTGCCGTTTCCCGCCGTGAGCTGACAGCTGACGGCTGATAGCTGTCAGCTTATTGAAGTCGTCCGGCGGTCGAGTAGGCGTTGGACCTCGGTGAGTTCGTCGGGCGAGAGCGTCAGCTCGGCGGTCTGGACGATCTCGGCCACTTGGGCGGCGCTGCGGGCACCGACGATGGCGCTCGTCACGACCGGGTTCGCGTTGACCCACGCGACGGCGATGTTACCGACCGTCCCGCCGTGCCGCTCGGCCAGCGGCCGGAGTCCATCGACGAGCGCGAGGTTGGCGTCGAGGTGCGGCGGCTGGAATTCCTTGTTCCGTCGGCGCCAGTCGTCTTCGGGCAGCGCGGCGATCCGCTCGGGCGTGTACTTGCCGGTCAAGAGGCCGCTGAGCATCGGCGAGTAGGCCAGCACGCCGATCTCGTGCTCGGCGCAGTACGGCAGAATCTCGTCCTCGATCCCGCGACGGAGCATCGAGTACGGCGGTTGCAGCGACGCAATCGGGTGGATCGGCCGGATGCGTTCCATCTGCTCGACGTTGAAGTTCGACACGCCGATGTGCCGCACCTTGCCTTCTTCGACCAGCCGCGCCATCTCGGCCCACCCTTCCTCGATCCGCTCCTGATCGGTCGGCCAGTGGATTTGGTAGAGGTCGATCACGTCGGTGTTCAGTCGGCGCAGGCTCGCCTCGCACTCGCGGCGGACGCTTTTCGCGCTCAGGTCGTCGCGGATCTGCCGCCCGCCGTCCCAAACGAGGCTGCACTTGGTCGCCAGCGTGACCTCACCGCGCCGACCCGCGATGGCTTTGCCGACGATTTCTTCGGAATGGCCGAGTCCGTACACCGCCGCCGTGTCGATCCAGTTGACGCCCGCATCGAGCGCACGCCGGATGGCGGCGAGGCTGTCCTGATCGTCCTGCGGTCCCCAAGCGTAGGCCCAATCGCCGCCGCCGATGGCCCACGCGCCGAAACCGATGGTCGTGAGGTGAAGATCCGACTGGCCGAGTTGCTTCGTGATCATCGCAAAAAGGGGCTTAATATCATCTCACAACGAAGGGGTCTGACGCCATCTTTTCCTGTCACCCTGAACGCAGTGAAGGGTCTCACGACGAAGCCATCTGAACGCCGAGGCGCCCCGTGAGATCCTTCGCGATGCTCAGGATGACAACGAACAGAGAATGACAGACCTCTTCATTGGGAGACGATGTTACCGAGGGAAATGGGGCAAGCGTCGCCGGTTAAACCCAGACTCGTCGGCTGACCGTGCCCGTCAGAGCCGCTGCCGATTGATCCCGCTTGACAATCGCCCGCCCGCCCGTTACCTTCATGTAAACGATTACACGCCGGACCCACGCTGTTCCATGTAAACGTTTACATGGCCGATTCCGCTGCCCTCGCCCCTGTTTCCGGCGGCGCCACGATTGACGACGTGGCGTCGGCCTCCGGCGTGAGCACCGCCACGGTTTCGCGGGTGCTGACCCGGACGGCGCGGGTCAACCCGGCGACCGGGGCGCGGGTGCGGGCAGCGGTCCGGTCGCTCCGCTACGCGCCGAACGTCAGCGCTCGGCGGTTGAAACGCGGTCGGACCGAGATGCTCGGGATCGTCCTGCCCGATCTGGCCGGCGAGTTCTTTTCCGAACTGATTCGCGGCGCCGACGAAGCGGCCGACGCGCGCGGCTACCATCTGCTCGTCGCCGGGACGCACAACCGGCGCAACGATGTCGAGGAAACGGTCCGGCTGCTGGCTGGCGGCCGGGTCGATGGGCTGATCCTGATGGCGCCGCTGCTGCCGCCGACCGTTGCGCCGCTGTTGCGCGAGTTGTCGGTGCCGACGGTTTATCTCAGCGCGACACCGGCCTCGCTCGGCGACGAATCGGTGCTCGTCGATAACGCGGCCGGAATGGCGCTCGCAACCGAACATCTGATCCGCGCCCACGGGCATCAAAAAATTGCGCTTCTGACCGGGCTGCCGGGCCATTTTGACGCAGCGCAGCGGCGAGACGGGTTTCACCGGGCGATGGCGGCGGCCGGACTCGCGGTGCCGCCCGAGTACGAGGCCGAGGGCGA
>JBBSVG010000412.1:0-3693 GCA_038233775.1 Bacteroidota bacterium
ACGCGCGGTCGTAGTGCCACAGGTCGGTGCTCGAGACCTTCGTCATCCCGGCTTGCGATGGGTTCCAACCGTTCAGATCGCCAGCCACCTGCACGGTCGAGGCCGATCCGCGCCAAAGAAAATGCGCCGTCGGCTGTGCCGCCGCGCCATCGACATACGGGACCGACGGGACCGCCGCCAGAAAACTGTCCACCACCGCCGACCGCTGGATGTACGGGGCCGACTCGACTCGGCGGACGAAATCGTCGAACGTTTGGGCCGATGCCGACTGGATCAGCAACGGACTCGCAACGAGCGCAAGCAGGGAAAAAAGACGCATGGCAGGGTCGGTTTAGCGGAACCAGAACCCGCGCACGGGTTGGGTGTAGGTCGTTTCAAGCCGCCGGACGCCGGTTTCGGGCTGAACCATCCAGATGAAGCGGATCGCGAGGTCGCGGCCCCGGTCGAGGCTCGACCGGCGGGTGACGAAGATCTTGCCGTAATGCTTGCCGTCTCGGGTGCGGACGAAGAACCCGGACCTATCGGGCAGCGCGTCAAGATCGATCTCCGGGACATAGCCCGACGCCGGTGCCTCGGGCGTGTGCCACATTAGGTAGTGGCCGACGGACTGCGCCGTGTGGCCGGCGAACGGGACGAACCCGCCCGAGCCGAGCGCCCGCAGTCGGTGCAGCGCGCCGAGCGACGTATCCGGCAGCGCGATGAAGTCAGCCCGCGTCGTGTCACCGACCGTCCGGCCAGCCAGCAGCGAGAAGCCGGTCGCCAGCGAATCGTCTCGCCAACCGACGAGCGACGTGTCGGCCGCCCGGTTGAGGTTGCTGGGCAGCGGATCTGTTCGCGGTTCGGGCGTGAGCGAGATGTCGGGACCGGGCGCGTCGCCGTCAGCAGCCGTCAGCGTTGCTTCGGCGTCGAGCGGCAGGTAGCCGGGGGCGAACGCTTCGACGCCGACCGTGCGGGCCGAGATGTAGCGCAGTCGGTAGCGCCCGGTCGAGTCGGTGGTCGAGGTGACTTGTCGCGGCCGACCGTCGAGCAGTCCGCCGGTCCAGATCGTCCCGATGACCGTCACGTCCGCAATCGGTCGCCCCGTCACCGCCTCGACCACCCGGCCGACGAGGGCGCGCTCGGCCACCGGCTTGTGCTTGAACAGCGAGCAACCCGACGCGACGAGCGCCATCGTGAGGCTCAGACAGAGAAAGCGAAACGGCGGCATCGGGTCGGCAGATGGAAGATCGGGACGCAGGGCGCGGCAAGTGACCAAGCGAACGCGGGCGCCGGTCGGCCCGTGCCGAAGGACGGCGGCGGGCGGCGGCAAACAAAAAAGCCCCGCCGGTCGGGCGAGGCTTCTTCGGCGGAGAGGGAGGGATTCGAACCCTCGGTAGAGGTTTACCCCCTACGTCGGTTTAGCAAACCGGTGCCTTCAGCCACTCGGCCACCCCTCCGGGTGCATCGCGACCGGGACCGTGAACGGTCGGTCGGCGTCGGCTGAGCGGCAAAGATAACACGGCCCGCCGGAGCACGCAAGCCCTGCCTCGAAGATCGGCCCGCCAGTCGCTTGTTTATATGGCAACAGTTCCGTAAACTTGCCGACTTGCCGACTTGTTTCCGCTGCTCAATGCTTGCCGGTCGCTCTCTGATAAGGGCGATTTCGCCTGCTGTTTCCGTTTCTCCCTCCCCATTTCTCCACAGGAGTTCCTCTGTGAATCGGTTCCTCAAGCTGGCTGCGCTCTCTGCGGTCGGGGCTGGGCTATGGCTCGGCCCGACGGCCCAACCGGCTGCTGCCGGTGGCTTCTCGATCAACACCCAGAGCGCCCGAGCCACGGCTCAGGGCGGCGCCTTCTTCACCCGTGCCAGCGACCCGTCGGCGCTGTTCTACAACCCGGCCGGGATCGCGCGGCTGGCACCGGGCCTCGGGCTGATGGCTGGCGGGACATTCATCGTCCCGACCAACTCGTTCCGCCGACTGGAAGCGGGCGGCGAGAAAGAGTACGATATGGTCAGCAACACGTTCTTCCCGCCCAACGCCTACGCGACCTACACCCACGAGAGCGGGTTCGCCGCCGGGATCGGCGCCTTCACCCAGTTCGGTCTCGGGACCGAGTGGGACAACAGCTTCCCCGGCCGGTTTCTGACCGAGAAGATCAACCTCGAGACGATCACGGTCAACCCGACGATTGCCTACCGCTACGGCGACCTGATCTCGGTCGGCGTCGGAATCGATTTCCTGATCGGCAAAAAGGTCGAATTGCGCCGGGCGATCAACGTCCCGCTGACCGTTGAGAACGGCGGGACGAGCGAGGGGACAATCGAGCTTGACGGCAACGGCAACGGGGTTGGCTACAACCTCGGCGCGCAGCTTCGCCCAATCCCGGCGCTGACCATCGGGCTGGCCTACCGCTCGCACATCAAGGTCGATTTCGACGGGAAGGCTGCGGCTTCCATCGCCGACCCGTTCGGGGCGACCCGGATCACGGCGCTGAACGGGCCGATCTCGACGTCCATCGACCTGCCGGCCAACTTCTCGGCTGGTGTCGCGGTCAAGGCAAACGACAAGCTCAACCTCGAGTTCGATTATCAGTGGTACGGCTGGTCGAGCTACGACACGCTGGCGATTGATTTCGGCGGTCGCGCCCCGCGTTCGGCCGCGTACCGGGGCTTCAACGACAGCTACACGCTGCGCGGCGGCGGCGAGTATCAGATCATGCCCGCCCTCTCGGTCGGCGCCGGGCTGTTCTTCGACAAGAACCCGATCCCCGACACGCAGCTCGATCCGACCCTGCCGGACGCCGACCGGCTCGGGCTTTCGTTCGGCGCTGGCTACAACCTGATGTCAAACCTACGGATCGACGCGTCGTACCTCTACGAGCGGCTGGCTGAGCGGAAGGTGACCGACAGCGCCCCGGCGATCAACTTCAACGGCGTGTACAACGGCTCGGTCAGCCTGTTCGCCGTCAACCTCGGCTACCACTTCTAAGCGTTTCCCACAGGAGTTTCCTATGAATACCCTTCACCCCTATCTCGGGCGCGGCGCCCTCGCCTTCGGTCTGGTCGGCGCTCTCGCCGCCGCCGGTTGCGAGGACCGCTCCGCCGACGCCGTGGCCCCGTACTCGGCTGGCTCGGCCAATTTCTCCAACTACATTGCTATCGGCAACAGCATCACGGCCGGGTTCATGTCCAACGCCCAAACGGGCTCGGACCAGATCTACGCCTACCCGAACCTGATCGCCCACGCGGCCGGGATGCCGAACCTGCGCCAGCCGTTGGTCAAAGACCCTGGCTTCCAGGCCACGGCTGTCCCCGGCGGCGCGGTTGTGACCGGGCGGCTCGAGCTGCGCGGCTTCGACGCGGCCGGGCTGCCGGTCATCAACCCGGTCGTGCTGGGTGCGTTCAACCCGGCCGCGCTGGCGACCTATCTGGTTGAGACGCCGGCGGTGCTGCGGGGCACGTTCTATCAGGACCTCGGCGTGCCGGGCGCGAAGCTGGCCGACGTGCTGGCGCCGACGGCGTCGTATGCGACGAACCCGTTCTTCGCGCTGAACGCGGCCAACCCAACGGCCCCGATCTCGCAGTTGGCCGTCGCCCAGTCGGTCAACCCGACGTTCGTCACGGCTTGGATCGGCAACAACGACGTGCTCGGCTTCGCCACCTCGGGCGGCGCTTCGCCGACGGCGCCGACCTCAAACGGGGCCTTCTCGGCGG
>JBBSVG010000413.1:0-3675 GCA_038233775.1 Bacteroidota bacterium
ACCGGCCGGTTGGCACGCCGGGCTCGCCGGGCGTCGGGGCAAGTACCGAGAGCGTCGGCGGGCGGGTGGCGCTGACGGCTTGGTCGGGCTCCGGGGCGAACAGCGTGACGGCGTCGGTGTAGACATAAATCCGCAGCGCAGCCGAGTTGTTCGCCTCGTCCGACTCGGCAAACGTGCCGTCCGGGTCGATCACCACCCGCAACTGGTGCGCGCCGGGTTGACCGGTGAACAGCAGCGTCAGATCGACCGAATCGTGCGCCGTCGGCCGGACGAGGCCACGCCAGAGCGCTCGTTCGCCGGAGCCGTCCGACTCCCAGCGGTCGTAGATGGTGACCGGGACGCGGGTCGTGTCGCCCGGCGGGCACGAGCCGTTGTTCCGCAGATAGAGGCGGAACGGGGCCGGTTTGGCCTCGCGCGGCGCGGCGATCAGCGCCTTCAGGTCACCGTCGGCCACCTGGAAATCGGGCTGAACCGGGACGGCGATCCGCAGGGCTGGGTCGCCGTGCAGGATGTACTGATCGACTTGCTCGGCGATCCGGTAGTTGTAGCGGCTGGTGTCGGGGATGAAGTTGTACCGACTCTGCCGGACGAGTCGGCCAAAGACGCGCTCGTTGGTCTTCGATAGGCCGCGAAAGATCGACTGGAGCATGTACTCGTCCAGATCGGTCCAGCCCCAACCCGAGGTGCCTAAGAACCCGACTGCGCCGCCGTCCGAGTCGCGGATGAACTTCTCGCCGAAGCCGATCTCGCTCCACTCAGCGAACCGGCCGGTGTGACACGACATGCTCAAGACGACCGGCGAGCGGTTGCCGTTGGTCAGCACATCCGGCTCGCCCAAGCTCAGATCCCACGTCCGGCTGCCAGCGTGGCCGATGTACGAGGCGACGAGCACGCCCCGATTGAATGTATCAATGATCTGCTGCTTGTACGACTCGTTGATGCCGGGCTTCGTGTCATCGCGGTAGAGCCGCGTCACCTCGCCGGCGATGGGGCACGGAAGCACCGATTCGTGGATGATCCCCTCAGACTGTCGGCGGAAGTTGGCCTGCTCAATGGCGTCGAAGCCGCCGTTGATGAACAGATACTGCTTTTTCCACGGATCGGACACCGTCCGGTCGGTTTCATAGCGGGTCAGCCGGTCCACATACGTGTTCGCTTCCGTCAGCGTCCCAACCGTGATCCGGCCAATCGACCAGTCGGACAGGTTGGCCCGGTTGTGCCCGACTGGTTTCGGTTTCGCGAGGTACGAGACGTACCACTCGTCGGTCGCCGGGTTGCCGTACACCGGAATCAGGTCCGGCTTGATGACCGATCCATCGGCGCGGAAACCGCTCGGGAGGTGACCCAGCGGATCGAGCGAGCCGGTGCCCATCAGCGCCACGTAGGCGAACCGCTTGTCGGCGGGCAGGATCTGTCGCGCCGGGCTGTGGTAGAGATCGGTCAGAAACTGCTTCAGCGCCTGCGGGTGCTTCTCGCCAAACGTGTATTCCTTGTACAGATCGGCCACATCAACCACCAGCGTATCGAACCCATCCACTCGGGCGTGGAACCCAGCCAGTCGCCGGGCTGGTGCCAGCAACGAACTCGGCGCGAACACGATGTAGGTCGGCGCTCGGCTGCTGCTCGTGGTGAGTTGCCGCAAGGCAGTCGGATGCTCGAGCGTCAGTTTCGGGAAGACCTTGCTCGCTTCGTTGAGCACGTGGACCGTGTGTCCCGCCTCGATCCGAATCGGCAGCGCGTTCGTCGCCGGTGGGTCGATGGAGGTGAAGGTCTGGGCAGTCAGGTCGTAGAGCGAGATGTATTTGCCCGTCCAGTTGACCGCGCCGCCCGTCAGCGTCACATCCACCGGCCGATCTGCCGGTGCTCGTAGCGTGAGCGCCCCTTCCATCGCCGCCGGGGCGCGGGGGTAGGCGACCTCGACCCAATCGAGCCGAGCGATGCCGGATTGCTGGCTGACCAGAGTCAACTGGTTGCGGCCGGTGCTGTTCAGCGCACTCGCCGGGAACGTGACGGTCGCCTCGAACGGCGGCGCGGTATAAACCGAGCGGGTCTGGTACAGCTCGTTGTCGTACACCTGCGTCGCGATCTGCACGCCGGGGAAGACGAGGGGCTCGCCGATGGGCGTTCCGTTGAGCTGGAGCTGAATCCTGTGCTGCAACGTCGCCGACACGCTCTGTAGCCGAACGGTCAGGCTGCACAACTCCGCGCTGGCGAACGGCGCCGGGATGGTCAGGTTCGCCGTCGAGGGTCCGGCCTGCGACAGTTCCAGCCAGTACCACCCTTCCGCTGGCATCCGCTCCGAGGTGAACAGCGCCGGATCGTTGAGTCCGTTGTGATAGACTGAATCGATTTCAAGGTGGAGCCGGGTGCGGAACCGGGCGCTGAGGTCGGTCGCGCCGGGCGTCGTGTAGCCGCCGTAGTGGATCTGTCGGCCGTCGGTGCCGCCCCAAGTCAGATAGTAGGTCGTCTGGTCGGTCCACAGCGGCCGGTGCTCGGGGACCGTGGTCAGCAGCCGCCCGTTCAACTCGTCGTACACCGGCACATTGTCGCCGCTGAACGCTTCCGGGATGAACTCGAATCGCCAGCGGAGCGGATCGCCTTTGTCGCCGTCGATGATCATCAGCGGCACCTCGACCCCGCGACGGTACAGCTTGAACGTGCTCGGCTTGATCCCCTGCAGCGTCGGGATCTTCACGCCGGCGACGACCAAGTTGTTCGCCCCGAAGCTGACCGCCCTCGGCGTCACGCCGCCCGAGCCGAAAGCCGACTTCGGCACGTCGATGCGGACGTAGGGCAGACCGGGCTGATACCACGTCGCGGTTGGTGCAGCCGGGTCCGAGCGGACTGACGGCGACGGTTGCGACGGTTTGGCCGAACCGGGCGTGTAGCCGATCACGCCGTCGCGCAGCCACGCCTCGGCCCCGACCGGATCGGCGCTCAGCAACGGCGACTCGATCTTTCCCCCAGCCGCCCCGGCCCGGAGCGCGAGTGTCAGGTGCCGGGCAAGCTCGACCGTGCCGGTCGTCGGGTTGTAGCGGACCGGGAAAACCTCGATCTCGGCCACCCGCTGACCGCCGACGCGTCGATACGTTACGGCACCGACCGGCGAGTCGGGCGCCGTCGTGCTGCCCCAGAGGGCGCGAGACGTCGCCGCGTCCGGCGCGGTCGGACCGTCGAGCGGTGTGGCGGCGAGCCGAACGGCTGTCGGCGAGATCGCTGTCCAGTCGGCGCGGATTAGATCGGGCGTGACGGCGATGCCGTCGGGAAGGGCGAGGCGGAATAGGCGGACCGGCAGGCCGTTCAGCGATCCGTCGTAGCGGGCGAGCGTACCGGGCAACCTGACCTCGGTCAGACCGGCCACAGTCCGCAGCGATGGCTCGGGCGCCGTCCACTGGAGTGTGAAGCCGCCGTCAGGGGCGGCCCGGACGGCGAGTCGCTCGCCCGCCGCCAGCGGTCCGCCGGTGGACAGCACCGTCCCGGCGGAGCGGAGCGTCTGGGCGCGGGCGGAGATCGGGGCGCCGAGCAGCAGTCCGAGCGCAACACAGAGGCGCCGGGTCGTCGCAGTTAAAACGGTCACGGATCGGTTCGGTTGGTCAACGGCAAAACAACGGTTCGGCGCGGCGTGTCCATTTGGCCGCTCAGACGGCGACCACCGCTGAACCCTCTATGCGCGGC
>JBBSVG010000414.1:0-3669 GCA_038233775.1 Bacteroidota bacterium
CTTGGCCTTCGGGGCACGGCGACCACGCTTGACCGGGGTCGGCGCCGGCGCGGGCTGCGGCTTGGCCGGCTCGTTCGGGTGGTTCATCACGTAGAGCAGCGAATCGGCCTCGGGCTGCGTCCGCACCAGCACCATCCGCACGCTGGCCCGCTCGGGAAAGCGGAACTGGTCGGCCATCGGCTGATAGAACGCGCGCAGAACCGAATCCGGCGCGCCGAGCTTGCTCCAGATCTTCTGCTCGCTCGCTTGGAAGACCAGAATCCCGTCGCGGTATTCCTGCATCAACCGGGCAAACTCCGGGTAGCGCTGCTCGAGCCGACCAACCTCGTGCTTGAGCGCAATGTTGTCCTGATACTGGTCCAGCCGGGCGTTCAGGTTCTCCTCGGTCAGCGTGCTCGGCATGATGCTCCGCACGTCCGAGCCGATCAGCGTCCGCAGGCTATCGGCCGTGTAGGCCCGACCGGCGAAGCGGAACAGCGTCGTGTCGCCGCCGACGAGATCGATGCGCGGCAGCGCGTGCGTGGCGGTGTCGGCCGGGACGTAGCGCAGGTGACGCAGCGCGGCGCGGGCGGCGTTGGCCGAGGCAACGAAGCCGTTTTCCTGCTTCACGCGACCGACGAGCCGCTTCCGGGCCGCCGACTGCTTGTCCTGCTGCCCCTGCATCATCTGCCGCAACTCGTCCTGGCTGTCGGCGAAGCTCTTCGGCTTCTCGCGGCCCGTCATCTCGATGATGTGGTAGCCGAACCGGGTCCGAATGACCGGCGAGACGTCGCCCGAATCGGCCAGCGCGTAGGCAGCTTTGTCAAACTCTGGGACGAACTGACCGCGAGGGAAGAAGCCCAAATCGCCGCCTTCACCGGCCGAGCCTCGGTCGTCCGAATTCTGCCGGGCCAGATCGGCGAATGCCTTCTGACCGCCGACGATCTGCTGCCGCATGTCGGCGATCCGCTCGTAGGCGGCCAGCGAATCGGCCGGCGACGCGTCGGGGGCGAGCCGGATCATCAAGTGGCTGGCGCGGATGTTCAGCTTGCGCGGGTTGCGCCCGTGGACCTGCAAAATGTGGTAGCCGAACCGGGTCCGAATCGGGCCGCCGATCTTGCCAACCGGGGTCGAGTAGGCCAAATCCTCGAACGGCGAGACCATCTGGCCGCCGGTGAACGTCCCGAGGTTGCCGCTGTTCTGCTTGGCCGACGGGTCTTCCGAGTAGCGGGCGGCCAGCGAATCGAACGAGTCACCGGCGCGGGCGCGGGTCAGGAGCGAGTCGATGGTCCGGTAGGCCCGGAGCGTGTCGGCCGGCAGCGCCGTCGGGGCGACGCGGATCAGGATGTGGCTGGCCGAGATTTCTTCCTGCCGCCGGTCGTAGATCAGCCGCTTGACGCTCTCGGAAACCTCTTTCTCCATCAGATACGGCATCGCCAACTGCTCGCGGTACTCGCCCAACTCGGCCTGAATCGACGAGTCGAGGGCCATGCCCTGGCTCTCGGCGTCGAGCACCTTCAGCTTGAAGTTGACGTAGCGGTCGAGGAAATCCGTCTTCGTCGCCATCGAGAGCGTGTCGCTCTTGCCGCCGGCGTGGTGGGTGGCGAACTGCTGCTCGTACTCTGTAAGCGTCACCGGCTTGTCGCCGATTCGGGCCAGCGCGACCTCTTTCGACCCGGAGCACCCGGCTCCGATGGCGCACAGGGCAACCCCGCTGACGAGCAAACCAGCGCGTCGAGCGGACAAGAACGAAAGGCGATTCATGGGCATCAGAGGTTGAGGAAGGCTGTCAATGCGGCGGATACCGAACCGCGCAGGGGGCGCGGTGAGCCGAGGAAATCGGCGTCTCACGGCGGGCAGCCGGCCCGACGGGGCGCGGTTGGGTCCGCCCGGCGCCGCAAAGCGTCTGCCAAGACGAACCGGGCCGACCGCAATTCGGGCTCGCGTTTGCGTCTCGCCGGGTTTGTGGCTAAACTCACCGCTGCATCCCGCCCCAAGACCCGATCCCCCGCCCCAATGACGACCGCCGACCCGACCCCAACCGCGCCGCTTGTCCAAGTGGACGGGCTGAAGAAGTGGTTCCCGATCCAGCGCGGGCTGCTCGGCCGAACGACCGGCCACGTTCGCGCGGTCGATGGCGTCTCGTTCACGATTCAGCGCGGCAAGACGCTCGGGCTGGTCGGCGAATCGGGCTGCGGCAAATCGACGACCGGTCGGACGATTCTGCGGCTGATCGAACCGACCGCCGGAACAGTCCGCTTCGACGGGCGCGACGTGTTCGGGCTCGGCGGAAGCGAGCTGCGGGCGCTGCGGAAAGAGATGCAGATCATCTTTCAAGACCCGTACTCGTCGCTCAACCCGAGGCTGACGGTCGGCAGCATGATGACCGAGGTGCTGCATGTCCATCATCTGGCCGAGGGTGCGGCGGCCGAGAAACGGGTCGGCGAGCTGCTCGACACGGTCGGGTTGAGCGCGGCCCACGCCCGGCGCTACCCGCACGAGTTCTCCGGCGGACAGCGTCAGCGGCTCGGCATCGCCCGCGCCCTCTGCGTCGAGCCGAAGTTCCTCATCTGCGACGAACCGGTCAGCGCGCTCGACGTCTCGATCCAGAGCCAAGTGCTGAATCTGTTGCAGGATCTGCAACGCGCGTTCGGGCTAACGTACCTGTTCATCGCCCACGATCTGTCGGTCGTCGAGCACATCTCCGACCGGGTCGCGGTCATGTATCTGGGCCGGATCGTCGAGCTGGCCGACTCGGACGCGCTCTACCGCGAGCCGAAACATCCGTACACGCAAGCGCTGCTCTCGGCGGTCCCGCTGCCGCAACCGGGCGGTCGACCCGAGCGGATTCTGCTGAAGGGCGATCCGCCGTCGCCGTCCGCGATCCCGTCGGGCTGCCCGTTCCACCCGCGCTGTCCGCAGGCGTTCGAGCCGTGCGCGACCGTCGAGCCGCAGTTGGCCGCCGACGCGACTGGGCATCAGGTCCGCTGCCTGCTCTACCCCGAGTCGTGGCCCGCCGACGCCCCGGCGCCGTTCGCCTTCGGTCGGCCCACCGCCTCCGCCGCTTGATCTGATCGCCCAAATGCCCATCCCCGACACGCTGGACCTCGTTGCGCTCGCCCGTCAGGCCGCACTCGACGCCGGATTCGAGTTGACGCTGTCGCCCGACGCCGAGCGACAACGCGCCGCGCTGCCGACCGCGCCGCCCGACAGCGCCACGCGAACCGACCTGCGCGGTCTGCTCTGGTCGTCGATTGACAACGTTGACTCGATGGATCTCGACCAGATCGAGGTCGCCGAGCAACTGCCGGACGGCGCGATCCGGCTGCGAATCGGGCTGGCCGATGTCGATGCGTTCGTCCCGAAAGACACGCCGCTCGACCGCCACGCCGGGGCGAACACGACCTCGATCTACACCGGCGTCGCGCTGTTTCCGATGCTGCCGAACGTGCTCTCGACCGACCGAACCTCGCTCGCCGAGCATGCCGACCGGGCCGCCGTCGTCGTCTCGTTCACCGTCCTGCCCGACGGGACCGTGACCTCGGGCGATGGCGACGGAATCTCGCTGGCCCTCGTCCGCAACCGGGCGAAGCTGGCCTACGAGACGCTCGGCCCGTGGCTGGCAGACGAGGCGCCGCTGCCCGAGTCGGTCGCTCGGGTCGATGGACTCGAGCCGCAGCTTCGGCTCCA
>JBBSVG010000415.1:0-3648 GCA_038233775.1 Bacteroidota bacterium
CGGGCGGTGTCTCGGGCGTCCATCCACAGATCGGCGCGGGCAAGCGCCAGCGCCCGGTCGGTCAGCCAACTCGCAGTCAGCGGCACGGTCGGCGGCGGCTGCGACAGCCGAACCGTGTCGAAGCCCGCGCCCGTCCAGCGGAGCAACTCGGTATCGTAGCGCCGGACGCCGCAGGCATAGCAAAAGACGTAAAAATCGGTCGCCTCGCGCCACAAATCGGGCTTGCCGTCGCCGTCAGCATCGCGCAGCCGGGCGGGCCAGACGCCGTCGGACGAGAACGCGTCGGCCTCATACGTCCACGTCCAGCCGTCGAACGACATCAACTGGTACGAATAGGCGTGCGCCCCGGCCGGACCGCCGACCTGCAACCAGAGTCGGCTGGGGTTGAGATCGGTCTGCGCGACCGAGTCGATCTGGCTATCGATCACCGACCCGCCGAGCGGCTGCCGGGCCACCGTCCGCCACCCGCCGCCGGGCGTTCGGGTGTACAGGTTGATGAACGCGGGCAACTCGGCGGTGAACATCGCGCTCGGCCACACCGCCCAGAGCGGATCGGGCAGCCCGGCGACCGGACCAAGCAGCCGCACCCGCAGCCCGCCGAACGCATCGGCCGAGTCGGGCAGCGCGCGAATCGTGTCGCGGATCGCCGCCCGCAGGCTGTCGCCGGTCAGCCGAATCGCGGCCGTATCGGCCACCGCTGGGGCGCGGTCGGGTCCGCCCTCTCGACAACCGACCAGCAACAGGACGACGAGCAGCAGGCGACGCATGGACATCGGAGCGGGATCGGCAAGCGGAGATCAGCAGAAGCGACAAGGTAAGCAATCGCTCGGCGTTCACACCTCGAACACGGCCAGTTCCGGCACCGCACCCAACCGCACCGGCACAACCGACGTCCCAACGCCCCGGCTGACGTAGAGCGGCGGCAACCCGTCCCCGTCCCGATACCAACCGGCGACGTAGCGCCCGCTGCCCGGCGGCAGCGCCGGTCGCCAGCCGAGCAGGTTGATCTGTCCACCGTGCGTGTGGCCCGAGAGCATCGCCGTGAACCGGTGCTCGCCGAACGTGGCCTTGTCGCGGTACGCGGGCGAGTGAGCCATGAGCAGGTGAACCGGTTCGGGCGCGACGCCGCTCAGCGCGTGATCAAGATTCGGCAGACCGGCCGTGCTGTCGTCCAGTCCGGTTATTCGCACCCGCCGACCGCGCCGCTCGACGAGCAACGACCGGTTGACGAGCAGCGTCCCGCCGTGTCGCTCGTAGAGTCGGCCGAGCGCGGCGAGGTCCAGTCCGCCCCAATGCTCCCAGTTGCCCAGCGTTGCAATCAGGGTCGCGCTCGACGGCAATTGGCCGAGAAAGTCGTCCAGCAGCGGCAATTGATCCCAGCGGTCGACGGCGTCGCCGGTCAGCAGAATCAGATCGGGCGCGAGGTAATGAACAGCCGAGGCGACCGTTTCGCGCAGCCGACCCAGACTCCGAAGATGCAGATCCGGCAGATGAACCGCCCGAATCGGCGCGTCGGGCGCCCCGAGCCGGTGCGTCGTGACGGCCAGCCGATGCGGCTCGAGCCAGCACCCCTCCAGCCCGAGCGCGGCAACACCGGTCGCGCCGAGCGCGGCAACACCGGTCGCGCCGAGCGCGGCAAGAAAACGGCGCCGCTGCATCAACACGGGTCGGCGGGATCGCCGCTCATCGACAGTTTCTCCACGCTGCGCGCCCAGAACTGAACGTCGCCGTGCGATGCTTCACGACAATCGACGCGCACACCTAAACGGTCCAGTCCCCGAAGACGAATATCCGCGATGTACAGACCTCGTGTCTGGTCGGGAAACCCCATATCGAGCTCCAGCCCCTGAGGACTGTAGAACCGCAGCCGATGGAAAACGCCGTCTTTGTGCAGGGTCAGATCGAGGTAAGATTCGGACTCAGCGTTGAGGGATTTCCGAAAATCAAGGCCGATGATCTCGTACGCCCAGGGCCGGTCGATGATCGGATGCGGCGGATCGTCCATGAGATCGAACCGCTGACCAATGCCCAGCACAGGCAGCGGGTCTGGCCGAGCCGGACGCTTGGTTGCCCCGGAAGCCGATGGAGCGGATCGGCGACCCAACAGCGCACGGATCAGGCGATACATATCGGTCAGCGCGGTTCAAGTGTAAAGAGGCGGCGCAGTTCGGCGGGGTCGGTGGTTGAGCCGAGCGCGGCCATTAGCTTGATCCGCGCCTTCGGGCCGTTGAGGAACGAGACGAGCATCGCCCCGGCCGACTGGAGCTGTCGTCCGCCGCCTTCGTAGCCGTAGGTCGGCAGCGTCCGGCCGCGAATGCAGCGGCTGACCAGCACCACCGGCAGCCCGCCAGCCATCGCATGGACGAGCGCGTGATACGCCGGAACCGGGACGTTTCCCCGGCCCATTCCTTCGACGACCAGCCCCTTCGCGCCGCTCTCGACGGCGCAGCGGATAAACCGGCCGTCCATCCCCGCGTAGCACTTGATCAGATCGACGTTCGCCTCCAGCTGCTCGACGGGCAGGTGCGTCCGGTGCAGCGGTCGGCGGTAGATGACGACGGTGCCGCCCTCGATGGCGCCGAGCGGACCGAAGTTATCCGACCCGAACGCGCTCGTCCGCTCAGTGTGCCGCTTGGACGCCTCGCTCGCGGCGAACAGCTCGCCGCCGAAGCCGATCACCACGCCCAAGCCGCGCGCCGCCGGGTCGATGGCGACCCGAACCGCGTTGAACAGGTTCGTCGGCCCGTCCCAGCCCAAATCGGCCGAGGTCCGCATCGCGCCCGTAAAGACGACCGGCCGGTCGGTGTCGATCAGCAGATCGGCCAGATACGCCGTTTCTTCCATCGCGTCGGTCCCGTGGGTGACGACGACGCCAGCCACCGTCGGGTCGGTGAGCAACTCGCGAATCGTCCGCACCAGCGACAGCATCCGCTCGGGCGTCATGTGCGGACCGGGGAACTTGCCGAACTCGACCACCCGCAGCGCCGCCACGCCGGCCAGTTCGGGCACGAGCGTCAGGATATCGGCCCCGCTCAGCGCCGGAACCGCACCGCCGGTCGCATCCGGCTTCATCGAGATGGTCCCACCGGTGAAGACGAGGGCAACGGTCGGCAGCATGAATCGGGGCGCGAGAGGGTGGAAAGAAGATGGGGCTGACGGCGAAAACCGGGGCGCAGGCGACGGATCAGGCGACCGGGGCGCCGGTCAGACCGGGTGACGGGTCGCGCATCGGTTGCGGCTGTCCATAGGTCAGCGACCGCCACAGCCACTCGGCCGGTCCGAAGCGGAACCGCCGCAGCCAGACCGTGCTGAACACGATCTGTCCGGCCAGAATCAGCACAGCCAATCCCCACAGCAGCGTCGGCCCGACCCGTCCCCCGAGGCCAAGTCCCACGCCGTAGAACAGCCCGATGCCGATCACCGTCTGCATCAGGTAGTTCGTCAGCGCCATTCGGCCCGCTGGGGCAAAAACGCCGAGCACCCGGCGACCCGTCTCGCGGCGCCACAGCAGCGCGAATGCGGCTGCATAGCCGAGCGCCAGCGGCGCGACGCCGAGCGTATAGAGCGCAACGTAGGCCACCCCGACCGTCGTGCCCATATAATAGGCGGCGCCATGCAGCCACGCCATGCCGAGGCTGGCGGGCAACC
>JBBSVG010000416.1:0-3648 GCA_038233775.1 Bacteroidota bacterium
CGGCCAGCCCGAGTTCCAAATTGATGAAACTCCGGTCGAACGGGGCGTTGTGGGCGACGAACACGCCGTCGCCGAGGAACTCCAGCAGCTTCGGCAGCACGTCGGCCATCGGCGGCGCCGTGACGACCATGCTGTTGGTGATGCCCGTCAGTTCGGTGATCCGATACGGGATGCTCCGGCCCGGATTGACCAGCGACGTGAACCGATCCACGATCTCGCCGCCGACCAACTTGACCGCCGCAACCTCGGTGATCCGGTTCGGCCACTTCGGTCCGCCGGTCGTTTCGGTATCAACGACGACGTACACCGGACCGGTCGGCTCAAGGCTCATGCTGTTTCCTGTGCTTGCAATGGCGGACAAATCCCCGCCCGATCCCCGTTCGTGGTGAGCCTGTCGAATCCATGAACGGGGCTAAAACCGCCCTTCGACGCGCTCGTGACGAGCAGATGGGTGACGCTGGATAAACGAAAACAGGACGACGCCGGGGTTGGCGTCGCCCTGCGGCTTTCGACAAGCGCCGTGCCCGGTCAGGCCGTCGTCAGGTGGCTCTCCATATCGGCCATGACCGATTTCGCATCGACGGTCCGCTTGCCCTGAACGAACTCCTCGGCGATCCGCACGTCCTCTTCCGAGCCGATGAACGTCGGCACGCGCTGATGCAACTCGGTCGGCTGAATATCGAGCACGCGGCGATGGCCGTCGGAGCAGCGCCCGCCGGCCTGTTCGACGATGAACGCCATCGGGTTGACTTCGTAGATCAGCCGCAGCTTGCCCGCTGGCGCCTTGCTCGAACCGGGATACAGATAAATCCCACCGTAGAGCAGGTTCCGGTGGAAATCGGCGACGAACGAGCCGATGTAGCGCGACGTGTACGGTCGCCCGGTCAGCTTGTCCTCTTGCTGCAAGTACTTGATATACTGCTTAACACCCGGCTCGAAGTAGCGATAATTCCCCTCGTTGATCGAGAGGATCTTGCCTCGCGGCGGCGTGCGGATGTTCTCGTGCGACAGCAGGAATTCGCCGATGGTCGGGTCGAGCGTGAAGCCGTGGACGCCGTGACCGGTCGTATAGACCATCATCGTGCTCGAGCCGTAGAGAATATAGCCCGCCGCGACCTGCTCGGTGCCCGGCTGGAGCACATCCTCCAGCGTCCCCGGCTTGATCGGCGGCGTCTTGCGCCGGAGGATGCTGAAGATCGTCCCGATGGAGACATTCGCGTCGATGTTGCCCGAGCCGTCGAGCGGATCGAACACGACGACGTACTTGCCGCACGGGTAGCCTTTCGGGATCGGGATGACCTCGTCGTGCTCCTCGGACGCCATCACGCAGACGCGACCCTTGTGGTTCAGCGCGTTGATGAACACGTCGTTGGCGAAGATGTCGAGCTTCTTCTGGTCGTCGCCGGTCGCGTTCGTCCCGCCGGCGAGGCCGAGGATATCGACCAGTCCGGCTTTCCGCACATCGCGCGTGACGATCTTCGCCGCGAGGCTGATGTCGGTCAAGAGACCCGAGAACTCGCCGGTCGCCGACGGATACGTCCGCTGCTGCTCGATGATGTGCCGCTCGATGGTCACGACCTTGTCCATCATCGGGAAGGCGGTGTGTTCCTGAGTGTGCATGGGTGTAACGGTCCGGGTTGGCTGCTCGCGTTCGGTTGATTGCCCCAAGGTACGCACCCGTCTGCGTCGCGCCCAAAGATCGGCGGGCTGTGGAAGCGCTTGAAATTTAAACCGCTGCCCAAACCGGCTTCCCGGCCCCGCTCGCCCGTTTGGTGGAAGCGGTGCCGGTCACGAAACCGAGTCGGCCGTCCGGCGGACCACCTGATCCTTGTACTGCAACTGATAGAGCCGGTAGTACAAGCCGCCCAACGCGAGCAGTTGCTGATGCGTCCCTTGCTCGCGGATCTCGCCTTTGTGCAGCACGAGGATGCGATCCGCTTTCTGGACCGTGCTCAACCGGTGCGCGACGACGATGGACGTTCGCCCCTGCATCAACTTGTCGAGCGCTTCCTGAATCAGCAACTCGGTTTCGGTATCAACCGAACTCGTCGCCTCGTCGAGCACCAGAATGCTCGGGTCGTAGGCCAGCGCCCGAACAAACGCCAGCAGTTGCCGCTGCCCGACCGACATCGTCAGCCCGCGCTCTTTCACCGCTTGATCGTAGCCGTTCGGCAGCCGCTCGATGAACCGGTCGGCGCCGACCAAGCGGGCCGCCTCGCGCATCTGCTCGTCTGAGATGGTGGCGTCGCCGAGCGTGATGTTTTCGCGAATGTCGCCGGAGAACAGGAACACGTCCTGCAAGACGACGCCGATGTTCTGCCGCAGCGCGCGGGTCGAGAGCGTGCGGATGTCGTGACCATCGACCCGAATCGTCCCGCGCTGCACGTCGTAGAACCGCGAGAGCAGGTTGATGATCGACGATTTGCCCGCCCCCGTCGCCCCGACGAGCGCCACCGTCTCGCCAGCCTTGACGGTGAACGAGATGTCTTTGAGGATGAAATTGTCGCCCTCGTAGGCGAACGAGACGTGGTCGAACGCGATATCGCCGCGCACGCGACCCATCTCGACCGGCTCGGCCGACTCCGGCAGTTCGGTTTCGTCGTCGATCAGCTCGAAAATCCGCTCCGACGACGCCATCGCCCGCTGCAACGTGTCGAACTTCTCCGACAGATCGCGAATCGGTCGGAAGAACATTTCGAGAAACTGTGTAAACGCGATCAGCACACCGCCCGAGAGCCCACCCTGCACGACCTCGCCGCCGCCGTACCACAAAATCAACGCGACCGCGACCGACGAGATGAACTCGACGACCGGAAAAAAGACCGCATAGTAGAACACCGAGCGAATGTGCGCGTCCTGATGCTCGCGGTTAATCGCCTCGAACTTGCCGTACTCGCGCGTCTCCTGCCCGAAGATCTGGACGACGCTCATCCCGGTGATGTGCTCTTGCAGAAACCCGTTCAGTCGGGCGACCTGCCGACGCACGTCGCGGTACGAGACGCGGACCTTGCGGCGGAACACCGAACTGGCGTAAATCAGCAGCGGAACCGCGCTGAGCGTGACCAGCGTCAGCCGCCAGTCGGTCGTCGCCATCAGCACGACGATGAAGATCAGCCGGAAGATCGACCCGAACGCATCGACGATGCCCGACGAGAACAGATCGTTCAGCACCTCGACGTCGCTCGTGACCCGCGTGATCAGCCGACCGACAGGATTGCGGTCGAAGTAGCGTAGCGCCATTCGCTGGAGCTTGGCGAACAGCTCCATCCGCAGATCGAGAATCGTCCGCTGCCCAAGCAACTGCGTCACGTATTGCAGCCCGTACGACAGCACCGCTTCCGCCGCCAGCGTCCCGACGAGCAGCAGACAGATCCTCGTCAGTCCGCCATTGTCACCGACGGCGATATGATCGTCAATCGCTTTTTGGATCAGCTTCGGCCGCAGCGGACCGAGAAACGCGACCGCGATGGAGAGCGCGATGCCGAGCGCGGCCAGCGAGCGATACGGCCGCAGATAACCGAGCAACCGCCGCATCAGCCGACCGTCGTAGGCCTTGCCGAGTGTCTCGTCGTCCTTATGCGGCTTCTTGGCCGCTTGCTTCGAGGGAGTTGCCAACAGATGCGATGCTTGAGAAGTGGAATCGTTCAG
>JBBSVG010000417.1:0-3643 GCA_038233775.1 Bacteroidota bacterium
CTCGAACGACTGGAAAATCGTGATCAGCTTGGTGATAACGAGCAGGCTCTCGATCCGGTCGGCGGTGCGGGCCAGCCGCAGGTCGCCGCCAGCGTTGC
This sequence comes from Bacteroidota bacterium, assembly GCA_038233775.1. Taxonomy (GTDB): domain Bacteria; phylum Bacteroidota; class JBBSVG01; order JBBSVG01; family JBBSVG01; genus JBBSVG01. The sequence goes on from JBBSVG010000417.1 coordinate 99, forward strand.
GCATCGTCGTCAGGCCGCCGACCATCATCCCGAGGCCGGTCGAGTTCATAAACTGGACCTCATGCAGGTCGATGACGACGTTTTTCTGCCCGCCAGCCAGCAACTGCTGCAACTTCTCGCGGAACGCATCCACATCGGGTCCGCCCGTCACATTGCCTTTCAGGGCGAGGATGACGGCGTTGCCCTGCGGCGTCTCGGTCAGCTTCATCGGGGTTTCCTCACTTGGACAGTGGACAGGGATTACGGGCGCGGGTCGGGGCGGACGGCGACGTGCAGATCGGGACGCAGAACCGGCGGCTCATCCGGCAGTCCAACCGGATCGCCGATCAGTTGGCCGTCGCGGCGGTCGAGCTGAACCGGCAGCAGGCGATTGAGCAAACCGTTGGCCCGGTCGAGGTCGGGACACGGCACAGCAACCCGCAAGTGATTGGCCGTATGGCCGTAAATATACAACATCCCGTCGCCCGCCCGACGTGCCTCGGTCTCGATGAGCACCGGCAGCGTTCGGCCGATGAACCGCGCGCTGTGTTGAACCGTCAACCGGTCCGACAGCAGTCGCAGACGCTCGACCCGACTATGACGCACCGCAACCGGGACCGAATCGGGCATCTCGGCTGCCGCCGTGCCGGGTCGCTCGGAGTACGGAAAGACGTGCAGATAGCCGAGCGGCAGATCGGCCAGAAACCGCGCCGTCTGGTCGAACCGGTCGGCCGTCTCGCCCGGCCAACGCCGCCGACTCCGACACGTTCAGCTTGCAGCCGAGCGTGTGAAAGGCGACGCGGGGAGGAGAGGACATGGCGGAGAAATGAGGAATGATGAACGCGGAATGATGAAACGGCGTCTCGGCGCTGTTGCCGGATGACAGCCGATCTCCGTTCGTGGTGAGCTTGGGCGGTGGCGGAACGCAACCGCAGAATCCATGAACGGAGCCACCACGGCAGCCTTTCGACAGGTTCGGGTCGAGTCGGCGGCTTGTCATGACTGTGTCGTATGGCCCGCAGACTGCGTATGGCGCGACCTGAATCAGCGGTGCGGCTGCGGCGCGAATATCAAAAAAGCCCGCAGACTGCGTATGGCGCGACTTGGATCGCCGGTGATGCGGGCGGCGCGAATAGTAAAAAAGCCGGACCGGACAGATGTCGTCCGGTCCGGCTTTGAAGGAACGGCGGAGCGAGAACGGTCAGGAGGCCTGATCGTCGTCGGTCGAGTTGTCGTCGGTCGAGTCGTCGCTGGCGGAGACGGTCTCGGCACCGTCGGCGTCGCCGATGGCGCTGCCAGCCGGCTGGTTCGGGTGCTTGTCGAGGTACTCATCGACAATCGCCTTGTCCTTGCCGCGCAGGAACTCGGTGACCGAGAGAACAATCTTCTTGTTCTCCTTGTCGAACTCGATGACCTTCAACGGCAGCTCGTCATCGACGTTGAACGAGGCGGCGATGTCCTTCACCGGCCCGCGCGTCAGGTGCGACGAGGGGACGAACCCATCAACGCCCATCGGCAGCTCGACGATCACGCCCTTCTCGATGATGCGGACGATCTTGCCATCGGTCTCGGTCCCGACGCCGTAGTTCATCTCGAACGCTTCCCACGGGTTGTCGATCACCTGCTTGTGGCCCAGCGAGATGCGGCGGTTGGACGTATCGACGCCGAGCACGAGCACGTCGAGTTCGTCGCCCTTCTTGACGACCTCGCCCGGATGGCGGACCTTCTTGGTCCACGACAGATCGGAGATGTGCACCAACCCGTCGATGCCCGGCTCCAACTCGACGAAGACGCCGAAGTTGGTCAGGTTCCGCACCCGACCGTTGTGCCGCGAGCCGACCGGGTAGCGCGCCGCCAGATCCTGCCACGGATCGGGCTCGAGCTGCTTGATACCGAGCGAGATCTTCTTCGCCTCGCGGTCGACGTTGAGGATCTTCACATCGACCGGCTGGCCGATGGAGACCATCTGCGACGGATGCTTGACGTGCTGCGTCCAGCTCATCTCGGAGATGTGAACCAACCCCTCGACGCCCTTCTCCAGCTCGACGAACGCGCCGTAGTCGGTGATCGAGACGACCTTGCCGGTGATCTTCGCCGCGACCGGGTACTTGTCGGCGACGTTTTCCCACGGGTGCGGCGTGAGCTGCTTCAGGCCCAGCGAGATGCGGTTCTTGTCCTCGTTGAAGTCGAGCACCACCACGTTGAGCGTCTGGTCGAGGTTGACCACCTCGCTCGGGTGGCCGACGCGGCCCCACGACAGGTCGGTGATGTGCAACAGACCATCGACGCCGCCGAGATCGATGAACACACCGAAGTCGGTGATGTTCTTGACGGTGCCTTCGAGGATCTGGCCGCGCTCGAGGTTGGCGAGAATCTTCGCCCGCTGCTCGAGCAAGTCCTTCTCGATCAACACCTTGTGCGAGACGACGACGTTCTCACTCGCCTGGTTGATCTTGACGATCTTGAAGTCCATCTCCTGACCGATCAGCGCATCGAAGTCGCGCACCGGGCGGACGTCGATCTGCGAGCCGGGGAGGAACGCATCGACGCCGAACAGATCGACGACCATGCCGCCCTTGATCCGGCGCATGATCCGGCCGACGATGATCTCGTCGTTGGTCGAGGCGTTGTTGAGGCGCTCCCAGATGCGGACGTAGTCGGCCCGCTTCCGCGAGATGGCGAGCTGGCCGTCCTTGTTCTCCAGGTGCTCGAGGTAAACCTCGACCTCGTCGCCGACGTGGATCTCATCCGGCCGGGCGAACTCGTTGCGCGCAACCACACCGACCGACTTGCCGCCGATGTTGATCGTGATGTCGCGGTCGGTCATCTGCTCGATCCGGCCGCGCACGATGGTGTTCTCCGCGATGGAGGTCATCGTCCCGGCGTACATCGCCTCCATCCGGGCAGCGTCTTCGGCCGAGTACTCGTCTTCGTCGTAAAAGCGCTTCATCCGACCCGTCTGGGGCGGGCGCGACGCCGGTGCGGCAGCGGCGGCCGGGGCCGGCTGCGTCGGGGCAGCGGTCGTCTCAGGTGCCGTCTCGGGTGCCGTCTCAGTCGTCACGTTTTGAACGTCGGACATCTAAAATCCTCCGGGGACACAGCCACCCGCCGCCGGCCGATGGGGCCACGCGGACGGGGGAAAGGGTGATATGGAAAAAGGGGCAGAACCGTCGCCAGCGGCTACCTCGGGCCGGTTGAGCCGGGCAGCGGAAACCAGAAGAGCGCGAATGTACGAAAATCGCGCCGAATACGCAATCCCAACCAACGCAAGCGGCCTCACGACGCGGCCGAGCCGAGCGTCACGTCGGCGGCGGAGAGCGGGAGCACGGCGCCGTCGCGGTCGCGCCGGACGATGAGACGGCCGCTGCCGTCGAGATCAAGCGCGGTGGCCGCTTCCGCCGCGGCGCCGGTGCGGTAAACGACCCGTTGGCCAAGCATCGGCGCGGCCCGGCGCCAGTCGGCGATCAGCGTTGCCCGCTCGCCCGACCGGTAGCGCAGGTACACGCCTTCGAGGCCGGACAGCAGCGCTCGGAGCACGGCGGCCCGGTCAAGCTCACCGCCGCCCA
>JBBSVG010000418.1:0-3639 GCA_038233775.1 Bacteroidota bacterium
GCATGACGGGCCGAGAGGTTGAATCAAACGATGGACGTCGGCTCGTCCTGAGCCTGCCGAAAGACGGCGGCGGTGGCTCCGTTCATGGTTCGACAGGCTCACCACGAACGGAGATCGACTTCACCGGTCTACAACGGACATCAGAAGCGGAACGACGCTTCGATCAGGTGGAGCGCGCCGGGCGCGTTGGGCTCGAAGGCGACGGCGTAATCGAGTCGCGGGCGAAACCGACCGGTGCCGGGGATCTCGATGCCGAAGCCAAGCGTCGGCCGCACGCCGGTCTTGCCGGTCAGGCCAACCTCGTCTATTCCGGCCCGAACGGCGACGAGCGGCGTCGGCGTCGCCTCGAGCCCGAACCGGGCGGTGCCGTAGCGACGGGTCCGGCTCTCGCTTCGGTTGATGAGCACGCCAGCATCGGTGAAATCGGCGGTTCGCAGATCGACAGTGCGCGACGCTTGCTCCAACTCGACCATAGCCGAACCGTACGGCTTCGTGTAGCGGGCGCCCAACCGGAACCGGAGCGGGAAATGATCCTCGGTGTCGGTCCCCTTCTCGCCGTAGATCGGTTTGGTGTTCCACCGGTACGAGCTGTTCGCATCGCTCATCGCGGCGGCGACCGTCAGACCGGGCACCTGCGCGGGCCGATACGACGCGCCGACATCGAGTCCGACCGAGAAGTTCTGCTTGACGCCGTCGTAGAGCGACGCTTGGTAGCCGCGAAAGACGACGCCGAAGCTCAAATCTGGTCGCGGCGCGACGCCGAAAGCGAACGAGATCAGGTTCTCGCCGGTCGAGAGGTCGCCGGTCGCGCGGCCGTCCGAGTCGCGGCCGTCGATGTGGCGAACCCCGGCGTTGATCAGCCCGAACGCGACACCGGCGCGGCGGCCCCGGAGCGGCAGGTTGATCTGCAACACGTTGAGTCGGCGGTCGAGCGTCAGCAGCCCGCCGGATGCGGAGACCGAGCGCGACGAGGCCAGCGGCAGCAAGGCCGGGTTGTAGAGCGCAGAGGCCATCCCGTCGGCGGTGCCGGCGACGAGGGCGTTGCCTAAGGCGAGGCCACGGGCGCCGATCCCGAGTCGTGAATAAGCGCCGGGCGCGCCGCCACGGGCGCCGTCGTCTTGGGCGCGGGCGACGAGCGGAATGGCGCAGATCAGCGACGCGAGGGCGAGGAACAGCGGGCGGTTGGTCATTCGATCACCAGCACTTTGCCCCAGATGGGCGCCTGTCCGTCGGTCGTGATGGCGTAGAAATACGTCCCGTTGGCGACCCGGCCGCCCAACCCGTCGCGGCCGTCCCAGCCGACCGGATCGGTCTGCTCGCCGGCCGGTCGCGCCGCGCCGGAGACGACCGTGCGGACCGATTGCATGGCGAAGTTGAAGACCCGAATCGTCACGTTGCCGGGTTGCGGCAAGCGGTACTGGAAGCGGATCAACCGGTCGTCGTCGGGCGCGAACGGGTTGGGAAAGGCGTAACCAGCGGGACCGGACGAGGCGAGCGGCTCGGCCCGGCGGTCGATGCGCCACGTCCGGCCGCCGTCGGTCGAGCGGAGCAGCCCGTTGTCGGCGCCGACCCAGACGGCATTCGTCGCAACGCCTTCGACGGCGTAGAGCGCGCCCGGTCGCAGACCCGTGCCGCCGTCGGCATCGGCGAACGCGGTTTGGGTCGTCCACGTGTGACCGCCGTCGGTCGAGATAAACAGCCCGTCATCACCGGCGGCGTAAACCGCTTGGCCGTCGAAGGCGATCTCGTTGATCTTGTGGCCGGTCAGCGCCGTCGTCCACGACACGCCGCCGTTGGTTGTCCACGAGACACCGTAATCCTCGCTCGCCCCCTCGGCCCGCCAGGTTGCCGCCCAGATCCACCCGTTCAGCGGTTGCTCGCGAATCGCGACGACGAAATCGCCGGAGATCGGCTGCGGCTGGTTCAGGTGACGGAAGTTGCGCCACGAGCGCCCGCCGTCGGTCGAGCGGTTGATCCCACCGGCCGTCCCGGCGTAGATCGAGCCGTCGGAGGCCAGGCAGATGGCGAAACCGAGCAGGTTGATCTGCTGCCGAGGATCGTAGAGCGGCGGCTGAGCGGCGCCTTTTGCGTCGGTCGCCGGGCGATTCAGCGTCGTCCGGTTGGCCGGATCGCCGCAGACGAGCGAGTCGCGGCCGGCGAGCGGCAGCAGCACGCGGTGCCAAGTCGAGTCCGCACCCCGCAGCGAGCGCCAGCGGATTCCGGCCGACCACGACGCGACCCAGACGGCCGTATCGCCGACGGCCAGATCGTACGACACGTTCTGTTGCGGGACGATGATCGGCAGGACGGCGACCTTGACGCCGCAGTAATCGAGCGAATCGGCCGGGCGGTCGTTGTTCGGCAGATCGAGCGACGCCGGGGCGTAGCGCCACGTTTGGCCGTTGTCGAACGAGTAAGTGTAGCCACCGCCGGTCGGCGTGTTGGTCGATTCGCCGCCGATGTCGCGCGTGTCGGTATAGACCAGCGCCGACCAAACGGTGTCGCCTTTGACATCCAGACCGGGGAAATCGTTGTAGCGGAACTGCGGCACGCGCTCGAAGCTGGTGAACGAGACGCCATCGGTCGAGGCGGCCAAACCGTGACCGGTGGCGACCCAGACGCGGCCATCGCGACCGAGCTTGATGTGCGAGATGTTGTTGCTCGGCAGCCCCGGCGCGGCGCCCTGAACCCGCGCCAGATCGGCCAGATTCCGGCTCAAGCGCGGCGATTGGGCAAGCGCGGCGGTCGGCAGCGCGACCAGCAGCGCGATCAAGAAGGGTGACTTCATAGCGTCACCTCGACAGTCCGCTCGACGACCCCGCTCGACGCCCCCGCCCGGTCGATGGCCTCGAAGCGGAACTTGTAAATCCCGGTCTGTGAATCGGACGGCAGCGCCGTCGCGAAGGTCCAGACGCCGCCGGCACCCTTCGTCAGCGGAAACGGCGAGCCGTTGTTGGCCGCGACGCCGTCGGGGCGGATGGACACCAACCGGACGAGCGCCACGTCATCGACCCCGTTCGAGTCGGCGACCGTGACCGAGATGTTCAGCGGCGTTGAGCCGGAGGTCGGCAGCTTCAGCGAAGCCGGCAGCGTGATGGCGGTGATCGCGGGCGGCGCGTTCTGGAACGTCCAATCGAGGTACGCCAGCGCCGGGGCGCTGCGGACGCCCGAGGCGTCGGTGGCGACGAGCGTCAGCACATGGCGACCGGCGCTGCGGAACGGGACGGACACCGTTTTGGCGCCGCTGAACCGATCCTCCGGCGACGGCGAGAGCGTTCCTTCAGCGACGAGCGAGTCGGTGATCTCGCGGCGAAGCACCCAGCGCAGCGTCAGCGGTATCGCCGGACCGGCGGCCTCGGCGTTCAAGGAAAGCGACACTTGGCGGCTGTTTCCGGCGCCGACGGGCAGCGCATCGAGCCGAGCGACGGTCGGCGAGACGGTCAATTCGACGATGCGCGGTTGGGCGGCGGGATCGGGGACGGCGACGAGCGCCGGGTCGTCCGAGCTGCATCCGGCCAGCCCGGCGAGGAGCAACGAGAAGCCGACGGATTGTCGGCCGAGAAGCGGAATCATGCGGTGAATCTGGGGTGGATGGGGCGGCGAAACGGGCTCAGGCGTGGACCGGCGTCGGCATCAGCA
>JBBSVG010000419.1:0-3635 GCA_038233775.1 Bacteroidota bacterium
CCTGGTGGCGCAGCCAGCGTCAGGCAGAGCGCAAGGATAGTCGGGAGGCTACACTCAGCCTGTCCGAAGCCGAGGCCCGGTTCCGCACCGACCTCGCCACCCGTCTGACCGCCGCCGAAGCGCGCCTCACCAGCCAGGACAGGCGCGTCTGGACGCTCTCGCTCAGGCTCTATGCCTTCGAGAAGTGCGTGGGCCTCCCGCCGCACGGCCCCTGCCCGCTGCGCGCCATCCTGCCGCCCGTCGCCGACGCGGGCGACTCCCCTCCCCAGATCATCACGCCATGACCCGACACGGCCTCTATCTCGTGCTCGCCGTCGCCGCGCTCTCGCTGGGCGCGGCGGTCGCCTTTTTCCTGACCCGACCGGCCGATCCGTCGCCGGTCATGACGATCAGCAGCCCGGCGCCGTGGCTCGCGCCGGTCGCCACCGCCGAGCCGGAGCAGCTCGCGCAGCGCCGCGACCGGTCGAGCGGCCGCACCGTCGTCCGAACCCGATCCGGCCAGACGGCACTGGTGCCGCCGGGCACTCGGCCGGGCGCAGTCGTCTCGCTGGTGCTGGCGCACGCGCACGCCGCCGGCGACACGATCACCGTCGCCGTCGAGCGCGATCCGGGTCAGGTGTACGCCGACACGGCCGTCGCCCGGTCGGTGCTGGTCACGCCATCGAAGCTGCCCGCCACCCGGTGGCGGTTCGTCGCTGGCATCTCCTGGGCTGTAGTGACATCGAATGTCACTACAAATGTCACCACAGTGTCACCTCTCGCCGGCGTCGCACTCGAGCTGCATCGGCTGCCGCTGCGGCCCGCCGTCGCGGCGATGATCGACCGAACCGGGCCGACCGTCGCCGTGCTGATCGAGCCCATCGAGCCGGTCCCGCGACTGCGGGTCGGCGCCGCCGCTGGGCCACCGTGGGGCGACCTCGGCGGCGCCTGGTCGGGGCGACTGGTGGCGACCTACGATCTCTGAAGCACCGAGGCCCGGCGATGAACCGGGCCTCGGTTTGGGGTCAATCACCTTTCTTGGGTCGTCCCGGTTTGACTCGCGCAAAGGAGTCGAACTTCTCGTCAAGCGCGACACCTCTCACCTCTCGCCGCCCGCCCTTGCCTGTTGCCTGGTCTGCTGGGGCGGCAGTAAGCCGCCCGTCAGCGAGCGCTGCCCCAACCGTGTCCCTATTCACGCCGAGCAGGGCTGCGGCTTCCGTCTGGGTCGTGGACCGTGGCCGACCGCCCTTCCGTCCGTTTGCCCGCGACCGCTCGATGGTGGCGGCCGTCACGACCGAGCGTGGGGTGGTTTTCAGCCAGTACTCATACTTCTCGTCGCGCTCGATCAGCAGCTCAGGCTTGCCGCCCGCGTGGCTTCCGCGCTGCCCCTGCGAGCACGTTAGGCGCCCCTCGCGGCACGCCTTGTATACACCCGAGCGCGATCCGCTCAGGCCCTTCTCCGCTGCCGCTTGGGCGGCTGTCAGGTAGATCACGTTCGCTCCTTCGTATCTTTGCCATGCAGGGGATTCCCTCTGCCATACCTCCACGTATGAAAGCGCCCGGCCTGATTGAGCAGGCCGGGCGCTTTGCTTTTACTTGGCCCGGTCGAGCAGTTCGTTCATCTCCGCCGTGCGGGCCACCCGCACGGCGATCCCGAGCTTGGTGTTGCTGCTCGCCCAATGGTCGCCATCGTGCCCATTCTGGTAGACGTCATATGCCCACTTCTCGCTGACGAACAGCGACCGACCCGAGCCGAACTGGTTGCGACCGCCCCATCGCGCCGGGCTGACAAGTCGGCCGGTGATGTGATTGAGTAGGCCACTATCGACGCCGACCGCGATCTGCCTGGCGGTGGCGAGGTCGGCGTCGTACTCTGCCGCCTCGGCCGAGCCGGGCGCCGCCGCTTCGGCGCCATCGAACGCCTTCATCAACTCAGCCGACACCATAGAGGCCTCTTCGCGCTCGGCCTCGACCTCTGCCCGCGCCGCTGAGCGGTCGGCGAAGAACGTCGCCCATGCCGCCGTGATCTCCTCTTCCGACCCGGTCGAGAGCGTAACGTCGCCGATCTGGACCGTCCGACCCTTCGCCATCAGGAACCGCATCGCCTCGGGCGAGTAGGCGTAGCCCTCAGCCATGTCGAAGCTGTCGATGTCGTCGAGGTGGTCGCGGTCTTCAAAGTTGATCAGGCCGCGCTTTTTCATCTCGTCGCGGAGCGCTTTCGGCAGATCGGTCAGCAGGCGGCTGCCACGTCCGAACACGACCGGGCCAGTCTCTGCCGCCCGCTCGCGCTCGGCCCGGTCGGCTGCTGACTTCGCCTCGATGTCGATGACCTTCGTCCCATCCTCGTTCTCGCCCAGGCGGAGGCAGCAGGCCATCAGCTCCGGATCTGCGGTCACGCGCTTGATGTACGCCTTCGTGATCGTCGCCGTCTCCCCCCGCCCAGGCTTGACCCGCTCCATCAGCCCCCGCTCAGCCAGTAGGTCGGCGGAGAATGCAGGCGAGTACCCCGCATTCGTCGTCAGGTAGAGCGCGCCGTCGATGACGGCACCGTGGACCACGAGCTTCTTGCCGCTGGCCTTGATGACTTGGTATCCGACCTTGCTCTCGCTGGTTGCCATCTCACACCTCCACGTGTGTTTCGCTGTTGCCGTGCGGGTCATTCCCGCCGACCCTTTAACCTATATCAACTCGTGTACCACTTTCCGCAGTAGATAAAACAGGGCGATTTAACCTTCTCCGCTTGGTTCGCCTGTCGCCCGCTCTCACTATTGCGGAAAGTCCTCCCATATCCGGGGCGAATCTTCCGCAATAGATAGAATCCGCCACAATCTCTACTGCTGACCCGCCGCCGACTTGGTCACGCCGGGCAGACGCCTCCTCTGTCCGGTCGGACTCCCCTTCCGCCCGGCCTCGGCCTTCCGCTGGCTCGGCGTCGGTGGCGGCGCGATGCCGAGCGCCTCATGGACGAGCGCCTGTACGGCGTACATGGCGCTGCCGCCCTCGGTCGCGAGCAGCTCGGGACGGCAGCGCTCGATCTCGGCGAAGCTCGTCTTGGGGAATCGGATGTTGATGACCGGGTTGCGGACATCGATTTTATCGCTGGGCATTTGTAGCTCTGACTTGGGATAGACGCGACCGGGGCGGCCTCGATGATCGCCCCGGCTCATATAACTCGGCGGCCGTCTATCCCCATCGGCCCAGCCCCGAGCGGTGTTCGTGCGCCGCTCGGGGCTGGGTGATCGGGGTCAGGCGGTCAGGCGGCGCAGCTCCTCGACCACAGCCGCCGTCGCGGCATCCTCGAACCGATTCACGAGCTCGTCGGCCGGACCGGTGTGGCGCTGCGGATCAAAGCGGCCGAGCAACTGCGTCGTCAGGCGGGCGATCCACGTGGTGGCGATCTGGGTCGGCGCCTGCTCGGCGCTCTCGATCTCGCGGTCAAGCTCCATCCACAGAGCGAAGGTTCGCTCGGCCTGCACCAGTGCGCCCGCATCCCAGCGCATCGCCGAGGCGACCGAATCGCTGAGCCTCTCGATCATGTTGGCCCGAACCGTCGTCAGCACCTTGTTCTTGAACTTCAACTGACGCTTGACCTGCTCGGTGATCTCGGCGTCGGTGGCGGTCAGCGTCAGGGTGGTCGTGTTCATCTCGCCTGTCTC
>JBBSVG010000420.1:0-3635 GCA_038233775.1 Bacteroidota bacterium
ACCGTCGGGCGACCGGGCCGACGCCGAGCAGTTGGGCGATGTCGCCCCATGCCTTCGGGTCGCGACCGCGCCAGTCAAGGTTCGGCCGGTTGGCCGCGATTCGGTCGCCGACCATCCGCGCCGGGTCGTTCAGCCCGCTCTTCAGCCGCTGATCCCACGCGTCCGCCGGCCCCGGCCGAACCAGCCGCGCCCCAAGATCGGCCAGCAACAGCCCGCCCCAGACCACGCCGACGACGAGCAGCACCCGCCGAATCCCGCGCACCGTCCCGCGTGGCGTCAGCGCCCGGTGATCCGCCTCGACGTAGCGCGGCCCGAAGAAGATCCGCTGTAAGCGCGCTTGGTAGAATTGAAGCCTGCTCAAGGAGCCGACGAGGACAGATCGGGGAACCACGTCTTCAAGCTATCGGCGATGATGTGCGCCGCCAGCGCCTGCCCGCGAGGCGACCAGTGCGTATCGGTCGTGTAGTAGTAGAGCAGATCAGGATGGTCCAGCGCCGCCGCTCTCAGACCAGTCTCCAGATCGATGACCTTGATCCCCCGTTGCTTGAGCGCTCGATTCAACTGCCCGATGGAGCCCGCGTGATAGCTCACGCTATCCGGCAATCGTTCGCGGTAGATGTTGCTCTTGTCCGGGCCGACAGTAAAAACCAGAGTGGTGCCCTGCTGCCGAAGCTCTTGCGTGACGCCCTCGATCACGTCGACAATGGCGTCCACCCACCCCAAGCTGTCCACCCTTTTTAGGAGCCCTCGCTCACCGGCGGCAAACAGCATGGGCGCATACCCTGTGTCGGTGCGACCTCGAACCACACCCGCTGCCAGATCCCCTGTCGTTCGCCAGAGCAGTTCTGCCTGCAGCCTGATCATCTCCTGCCGAATCTCTGATGAGGCGGTCAGATATCGCTCGATATTTTCCGGCCAACCCAGAGAGGCCATCCAGCGGTCCCGCCAGCCATCGTGCCGCAGAGCGACCCGAAAATCGCTCAACTCGGCGAATGCATTGGGGCTCAGCGCCCGCTCAACGTGCTCCCAGATTATGACTCGAGGCTGATGCAGAGTGTTGAACGCCTCCAAGGTGCGCGCCATCGACAAGGTCTGCTTTGCAGGAATAGCCCGGTTGATGACCGGTATGCCGAGATCGACCGACAGCGAATCTCCGAGCGTGTCAAAGTCGAAGAACGAATCACCCGCAAGTATGACGGGTGCAACACCGTCCCCTCCTGCTCTCCGAAACCCCTCAGCATCGGTCGTGATGCGTTTCGGTGTGCGATTTTCTGCTGCGAGATAAGGGGCATTGACCTGCGAAACATCAAGCAGCCGTGCGAGATCGCCTCTTGCACTCGAATCGGAACCATTCCAGTGCTCATTCAGCACATTGCCCGGCTCATGGACGCCTCGAAAAACCCTGGCTGATTTGGTCTGAATTTGATACACAAATTGCCATGGATCGGTCGGCGTCGGCCGGAACAGTCGCGCCACGAGATCGACCAGCATCAACCCGAGCAAGACCGCGCCGACGACGAGCAGCACCCGGCGAATCCCGGTCGCTGTGCCGCGTGGCGTTAGCGCCCGGTGATCGGCCTCGACGTAGGGCGGCCCGAAGAAAATCCGCTGCAAACGCGCTTGATAGAATCGGAGTCGGGAATACACAGCAGGCTCAGAACTGGAAGTAGAGGAACGGGCTGTTCGTCTTGGTCAGCATCAGGAAGATGCAGACGACGAGGGCAACCGAGCAGGCCAATCCGGTACGCAGATCGAGTCGGATCGGCCGCTGCCACAGGTTCCGCGTGCTCGTGCTGATGACCAGACACAGCACGAGAATGGCGATGGTCAACGGGCCGAGCGCACCACGAGGGACGATCTCTTTCCCGTGGGTCAGCCCGACCATGTTCGTCAGCACGCGACCGGCGGCGCCGAAGCTCGTTGCCCGAAAGAAGACCCAGCCGACCATGACCAACCCGAACGTCGCCACTTTCTGACCCCAGACCGGGAGCTGCTTCAGCGGGTGACGCGGACCCATCCACCGCTCGATGGCTTGCAGTACGCCATGATAAAGCCCCCAGACGACGAACGTCCACGACGCGCCGTGCCAGAGACCACCGAGCAGCATGACCAGAATCAGGTTGACGTACGTCCGGCGCGGTCCCTTGCGGTTGCCGCCGAGCGGCAGGTAGAGGTAATCGCGCAGCCAGCTCGAGAGCGAGATATGCCAGCGGCGCCAGAAATCCTGCACGCTGACCGACTGGTAGGGCGAGTTGAAGTTCTGGATGATCTCGAAGCCGAGCATCAGCCCGAGCCCGACGGCCATGTCGGAGTAGGCCGAGAAGTCGAAGTAAATCTGCATCGTGTAGGCCAACACGCCCGCCCACGCATCGATGACCGATGCGGCCGAACTCTGGTTGAACAGGGCATCGGCGACCGGCGCGACGGTGTCAGCCAGGACCAGCTTCTTGACCATGCCGACCGTGAAAAACACGATCCCGAGGGCGAATTTCCCCTCGGAATGGGTCCGACCCTTCAACTGCCGGTCGAGATCGACGTAGCGCATGATCGGTCCGGCGACCAGATGCGGAAACAGCGAGATGAAGCAGAAAAAATCGATCAGGTTCTTCGCCGGCTTGACCTCGCGCCGGTAGATGTCAATCGTGTACGAGAGCGACTCGAAGATGTAGAACGAGATCCCGATGGGCAGGACGATCTCCAGAATCGGCGCCTGCATCGGCAGATGCAACCCGACGAACAGCTCGTTCAGGTTGGCGACGACGAAGTTGTAGTACTTAAAGAAGCCGAGCACCGACAAGTTGATCATCACCGTTAGGGTGATGAGCACCTTGCGCCCCCACGCCGATTCGGTTCGGTAGAGTTGCTTGCCGATCACATAGTCGGATGCCGTCGAGGCGAGCATCAGCAGGCAGAACAGCGGGTTCCACCAGCCATAGAACAGGTAGCTCATCACCGTCAGCCAGCCATTGCGCGCCGGGATGGTGCGGAGCAGGCCGTAATAGACGATCAGCAGGACCGGCAGGAAGGCGAATAGAAAAATGTAGCTGTTGAACAGCATCGTCGGCCGGGAATCGGTGAGAAAGGAGGGCGGTCAGCGGACGTAGGAGGCGCCGTTCATGTCGAGCGTGGCGCCGTTGAGGTAGGCGCCCATCGGCGAAGCGAGGAACAGGACGGCGTCGGCGATCTCGTCGGGCGTCGCAAGGCGACCCTGCGGGATCTCGGCCCGGATCGCGTCTCCGGCCGAGGCCAGATCGGCGCTCGCCATGTCGGTCTCGACCCAGCCGGGCGCGATGGCCGATGAGATGATGCCTTCCGAGCCGAACCGTCGGGCGAGCGATTTGGCGAGGTTGATCAGCGCCGCCTTGCTGGCTCCATAGGCGATGGCCTCCGTCTCGCCCCGGTGTCCGGCCCTGCTGGCGACGTGGATGACCCGCCCGCCACCGGCTGCGCGCATCGCTGGCAAGAGCAGAAACGTCAGGTCGGCCGCCGACTGGAGGTTGACCTGCATCACCCGCGCCACCGGCAGTCCGTGCCCGGTGTAGCGGCGCCCCAGCAGGTCGAAGCAGGCGTACAGCGCATGGCTCGCCGCCGCCAGTGCGAAGGCTCCCAGCAGCACGCCGCGCGGCGTGCTGCGG
>JBBSVG010000421.1:0-3630 GCA_038233775.1 Bacteroidota bacterium
AAGAGCGCTTGCCCGAGCCGTTGGCCCGCACGTCGGCCAGCGCGCGGCGGACGACATCGAGTTGGTGGTAGCGCGGAAAAATCTGGCTGCGCTTTTTCTTGCCGGTCCGCTGGTCTCGGGTCTCGACGATTTGGGCGTAGTGCTCGATGATGTCGGTCAAGCTGTCAGGCGTGAGCATCTCGTCCCACAGATAAGCCGTCTTCAACCCGTTGGGATTGGGCGGGTTGCCAGCGCCGTCGCGGTGGCCCCGGTTGAACGGCAGAAACCACGAGTCGCGGCCTTTCAGCTCGGTACACATCCGCACTTCGCTGTCGTCCACCGCGAAATGGACGGCGCAGCGGCCGAACCCGAACAGCGGCTCGCGCGGGTCGCGGTCGCGGCGGTATTGCTCGACGGCGTCCTCGACCGTTTGGTGCGTCAGCCGGTTCTTCAACTCGAACGTCGCTATCGGCAGGCCGTTGATGAACAGCGCCAGATCGAGCGCCCGCCGGGTGCTGTTGTACGCGAGTTGCCGGGTGACGGTGAAGCGGTTGGCGGCGTGGCCCTCGGCTGCCCGCGTGTTGCCCTTCGACGGCGTGCCGTAGAACAGATTGAACTCGACCGGACCGTGCTTGATCCCGTCGCGCAGCACGTCGATCACGCCGCGCTTGCCGATCTCTCCCGAGAGCCGGGCGAGGAATCTCAGCCGGTTGCTGTCCGCTGGGTCGTCGGGATCGGCAATGTGCAGCTTGCGAAAGGCGTCGGGCTGCGTTTGGCGCAGAAAGGCGAACAATTGCGCCGTGTCGATGGCGTGGGCGCGGTCGTAGTCGTGCGGACTGCCCGCCCGGTAGCCGGTGCCGCCGTAGGGCGCGGCCGGATCGGCGACGGCGCCGGGCGCGACCCCGAGGCCGTCGCTGCCGGTCATCTGCCGGACGATCAGCGTCTCCAGCCCTTTCTCGCTCAGGTCGATGCTCATTCGGCGTCCTCGTCGGTGTCGTCGGCGTCCGGTGCGTCGTCGTCGGTCAGCGGCTCGTCGTCGTCGGCAGCGGCGGCGGGATCGTCGGGCGGGGCCGACTCGGGCAGCCGCGCCGCCGCCTCGCGCACGTCGAGCTTGCCCGTCACCACATCCGCCACCAACCGCGTCCGATATTCTCGCAACAACTCGATTTCCCGTTGCAGGCGAGAAACGGCGGTGTCGAGAGAGCCGGTTTCCGATGCTAAATGACTGACGATTGCTTTCTGTTCATCGAAAGGCGGCATCATCACCTTGAACGACTTGATCTGCTCAGGGCTTAGGTGCGGAACGCTTATGCCAGTAAAAATCGGCGCCATATAGTTGCGAAATAGCTGGCCGCGAAGCAATAAGAGTAGAAAGCCTGCATCAAGTTTATCTGTGGGACGCAAACGTGCCACGCGCTGCAAGAGTAGCGCAGGAATGTCTTTTTCCTCGATTATCGTTGCTCGAACGCCAGAGCCGATAATCGGTCGGTCCATGCCGAGCACGATGTCGCCAGCTTGGAGGCTGAAAGAATCGAGTCCATCGTTCGGACGCCGATTCCAGCGCACCACACTATCCCATCGTATTCCAGACGGTGTTACGTTAACTCCGCGAAGCAAGCGCACAGATTGCTCGTCTCGCGTAAAACCAACGCTCGCAAACGGGAAGCCTGTAAGTAATCGAATGGAGCGTCCAAGCGGTTGTGTTTCCCAATGCGCCGGGATGTCGCCGAGCCACGGGATGCCGGACGGTTTGAGCGGCACGTCGGGGTCGAGGCCACGGGTGACGGCGCGGTGGATGATGGCCTGTTTCTGCTCGGTCAAGAGCGCGATCACCTTCCGCTTCGCCCGGATCGCCCGGTCCAGCCGCCCGTTCGCCCACTCCAGAAACCGCACAATCGCCGCCTGCTCGTCAACCGGCGGCAATGCGACGGGCATTCGCTTGAAATGCGAGAAGTCCAACCCTTGTCGTAGTCCCGAGCCGTAGCCGTAAATCGCTTTGCTTGTGTCCCAGACGTGGAGGAATTGATAACCGAACTCGGGGTTCACGTCAGCGGCCGCTTTGAGCGCCAAGTAAGCCGATGTAATAATCCCCCGGTTTCGGACCATCCCGATCCGAAGGCTCGTGTGATCGTTCTGTAGATCGGTCGTCCGCAGGATAATGTCGCCTGGGTTGACGATCTGATACGTCTCGAACGATTCCGGCACCAATCCGTGCAGCTTATCCAACGGCTTGACGATGATCCGGCCGTAACTGAGCGACAAAACCGTTTTTTCCTTCATCCCGAGATTTCGCTCCCGGTTGGGCGCGAACGCACCGAAGGCAGGACGCACGTCCCAATGCGTCGGGATTTGGCCGAGCCACGGCAGACCGGAGTCTTGGTAGTCGGGGTACGGCTTCAGGTCGGCGATCATCGGGCGGCTCCGGGGGCGAGCAAGTCGTCGAGCAACGTGTCGGCCTCGCGCTCGACGGCGAGGATATCGGCGCTGATCTCGGCCAGCGTGCGGAGCGGTTGCGGCTGGTAGAAATGCCGGGTGAAGCTGATCTCGTAGCCGATCTTCGTCGCGTCGGCTTTGAGCCACGCATCCAGCGTGTACGGCAGCACCTCGCGGCGCAAGAACGCCTCAATCCCGCCCGGCTCGACGAGCGGCACCTGCTCCGAGTCGCGCAAGTCGGGGTCGGGTTCGTACTCAACCGTCGCCGGTTTGCCGTCCACCGTCGCCGCGAACAGCCCGTGGATCGGATCGGCGGCGAGCTTGCCCGGTTTGTGCGCTTTTGCCACCACCGGCGGCGCCGTCTCGACCCGCCAACTGACGGCGCGGAGCAACAGCTTCATCTCGGCGGCTGGCAAGCTGAGTCCGGCGGATCGGAGCGCAGCCGTGGCCCGGTCGCGGAACCGGTTGTGATCCTCAAACAGCCCATCGCCGAGCGCGTCGCGGAGCGCGGTCGCCGCCTCGACCAAGCGGGCGTCGCGCGCCCACGTTTTCGGGTCGAGCAATTTGCGCTTCTGCTTGTCCGGCAGCGCCTTCGGGGCGTCGTCGTCGGCCTCGTCGCCGCCGCCCAAGCTGTCCAGATGCGCCTCGACCTTGCGCGCGACGGCGGCGAAATCGTCGGCCAGCGCGTCACCGAACACGTCGTAGAGCCCGGCGCGCAGATCCTCGTCGCCGGAAGCGAACCGCAGCGCCTCGACCGCCGCCGGGCTCAGCCGACTGTGCAGCCGCAGCGGCCGCTCGACCGTGACCTTATGGTAGCCGAACGCGGCGTTGGGGAAGATCTTCGACTGCGGCGTCTCGCGGAAGTCGAGAAAGGTCCGCACGATCCGCTCGGTATCCTCGGCCGACAGTTCGCAGTTCTTCTTGCCGAGATTCTTCCGCAGCGGCTTGAACCAGGTGCTCGCGTCGATCAATTGGACGTGGCCCCGGCGATGCTCGGGTTTGCGGTTGGTCAGCACCCAGACGTAGGTCGCGATCCCGGTGTTGTAGAACAGGTTCAGCGGCAGCGCGACGATGGCCTCGAGCCAGTCGTTCTCGATAATCCAGCGGCGGATGTTGCTCTCGCCCTGCCCCGCATCGCCGGTGAACAGCGAGCTGCCGTTGTGGACCTCCGCGATCCGGCTGCCGAGCGTCGAGCTGTCGTTCATCTTCGACGCCATG
>JBBSVG010000422.1:0-3625 GCA_038233775.1 Bacteroidota bacterium
CATGACGGCATCGCTTGTACCACCACAAAACAATTTTCTGCTCACGACGGTCTATATTTCCACGCAGAAAAGTACAATCATCGATTGTGAACGTCGCATCTACATCGCCACCAGACACATGAAAGTGAGGCGGCGGATGCTCTTTAGAATAGACAGAGATTTTCAGATTATCTAATTTTTCTATAGCTAGCTTTATTTCGTAGAGCGTACCGTCCTCATGTACCGAGTAACCTCGCGTCAGAAGATGCAATAAGGCCATACTCGCCTCATCAAGCGTCGAAGAGTTCTTGATCCTTTCTTCCAGAATCTCGTATAGATCCATAAAAACCTCGATTTCAAGCGAATTCCAGCAAGCATTCTGACGATTAGCAGAGCCTCCCAAGTAATTCACCGGCCCCGGCGGGTGCTTTTGGGCCAGTGGGCGAACTCGACTTGGTAGAGTTCGGCATCGACTTCCGAGACGCGGGCCATCAGCCGGTCTTGCACGTCCTTGACGGCCTTGTTGTAGATGCTCGGGCCGATCTCGGCGAGGATGAAATCGAGCAGCGCACCCGACTGGAGGTTGCCGAGCGGTTCGTCGAACTCTGCCTCAGCGTAGCGCAGTATCGACGCGATGGCGGCTGCGCGGGCGTCCTTCTCCAGTTCAATCGCCATCACGTCGTCTCTGGGGTCAGGTGGTTTGCTGGCCGGCGGTCATCAGATACGCCTTCATAAACTCGGTCAGGTCGCCGTCGAGCACGCCCTGGGTGTCGCTCGTCTCGTAATTCGTCCGCAGATCCTTGACCATGTTGTACGGATGCAGCACATACGAGCGGATCTGGCTGCCCCACTCGATCTTCTGTTTCGACCCCTCGATCTCCGCCTTCTTCGCCTCGTCGTAGTCGCGTTGCTTCTGATAGAGCTGCGAGCGGAGCATCTTCAGCGCGTTTTCGCGGTTCTGGTGCTGCGACCGCTGGGTCTGACACTTAATGATGATCTGGTCCGGCTCGCCGTCGGGACCGGTGAACTCGTAGGTCACCCGGACGGCTGTTTCGACCTTGTTGACGTTCTGGCCGCCTTTGCCGCCGGAGCGAAACGTGTCCCAACTCAGCCCGGCCGGGTTGATCTCGATCTCGACATCGTCCTCGACTTCGGGATAGACGAACACGCTGGCGAATGACGTCTGCCGCCGAGCGTTCGAGTCGAACGGTGAGATACGGACCAACCGGTGGACGCCGTTTTCGGCCTTCATATAACCATACGCAAACTCGCCGGACACCTCGACCGACGCGCTCTTGATCCCGGCGCCCTCGCCCTCCTGATAATCGACGGTCGTCATGGCGAAACCGCTCTTCTCGCCCCAGCGGAGGTACATTCGGAGCAGCATTTCTGCCCAATCCTGGCTCTCGGTCCCGCCCGCGCCGGGGTGGATGACGAGCAACGCGTTGCGGGCATCGTCGGGACCGGAGAGCATGTTGCGGAACTCGAGTTCACCGGTCGCCGTCTCGAGTTTGGTCAACTCGGCGCCGATGTCGGCCTCCAGCGAGTCGTCGCCCATCTCCTCGGCCAGTTCGATGAAGGCGCCCACGTCGTCGGCTTGGGCCTTCAGTTTGGTCCACGAATCGACCCACGCCTTGCGTCGGTTGATCTCCTGCATGACGGCTTTGGCCGCCCGGTTGTCGTTCCAGAAGCCGGGCGCCAGACTGTTCGCCTCGAACTCGGCGATCTCGATCAGCTTGTGATCGAGGTCAAAGATACCCCCGGAGCTGTTCGACGCGGGTCATCAGCGACTGGAGCAGGCTGCGTTCAGGGTTGTACATCGGTCGTCCTTGAAAGAGTCTGAGAATTGAATAGCCGACAGAGTTCGGCAAAAAGCGTTGCGTCGGGGGAACCGGACCGGCTGCGGCGTCGTTCGGACGGCTGACCTCCCGGCGCTCCTGCCGCCGTTCGTTCACTTGCGCGAAAAATGGGCCTCACCATGGCAACCCCGACCACACCGACCACCGCCTACTCCACGGAATCGGTTCAGCAGCGGCTGGACAACGACGACGCCTTAGCCGGTTGGCGGCTGCACGAGGGTCAGTTGAAGCAGTCGTTCACCTTCGCCACGTTTCCGCAGGCGATGGGGTTCGTCAACCGGATCGCCGCAGCGGCCGAGTCGGTGCAGCACCACCCCGAGATCGACATCCGCTTCTCAAAGGTCTTTATTAAACTCTCGACCCACGAACCGGCCGGGATCACGCAGAAGGATTTCGACCTCGCCGTGAAGATCGACACGCTCGTGCGGCCCACCATCGCCCGCGCCGGATCGGTGGCGGAGTAGCTGTCAGCCATCAGCTATCAGCCGTCAGCTTACGGCAAGAAAAAGCAGCAGAAGCGGTCGGCGGTCGGCGGCTCCGTTGTGGATTCTGCGGTAGCGTTCCGCCACCGCCCAAGCTCACCACGAACGGAGAGCGGATATTTTTGAGACCGACGGCTTCGGCGTGAGACCCTTCACTGCGTTCAGGGTGACAGGCAGCGGCGACCGGCAACGGCATCGAGCGGCCGTGTCATCAATCCGCGATCATCCATCTGCAATCGCCTTTCCATCGCTCCTCGTTCATCGCTCTCTTCCGGCCGTTTCATCATTCCGCACTCATCACTCCTCACTTCCCCCTCGGTGTTTCCGCACCGCCTCCAGCATCGCCTCGCCGATCTTGTCAAACGTCCCCGGTCCCATCCCCGGCAGGGCGAGCATCTGGTCGCGGTTGGCGGGTAGATCGGTCGCGACGGCGCGGAGGACTTGGTCGCGGGCGATGATGTACGGCGGCATCCCCGCCGTCCGGGCCGCCTCGCGCCGGATCAGCCGCAGCGCCTCGAACAGTTCGACATTGTTCAGATCCGGCTCATCCGGCGACGACACGCGCGGCAGCGGCGCCGGACCGTCGAGCGTCGGCTTCTGCGGCGTGCGGGCGGCGGTGCGGACGACGTCGGCCAGCCCGTCCAACCAGCGCAACCCTTCCTCGGTCAGCCGGACGGTTGGGTAGGCGGTGCCCGATTGGGCCAGATGCCCCTCGTGCAGCAGCCAATCGACGGCCGCATCGAGCGTCGGTCGGCGGTAGGCTTTTGCGCCGGCGTAGCTGTTCAGTCGGTGCAGGCTGAAATCAGCGATCCGCTGTCCGGCCGAGCCTTTGGCGACATCGATCAGCATCTTCCGGCCAAACCGACCGCCGAGTTCGCTCGCCGCGTGGCCGAGCGCCCACAGCAGCACCGGCGGGAAGTTCGACTCAACCTGCGTTCGGTGGCGACCCAAACAGTTGTCGCAGATGCCGCAGCGGTCGTGCGCCTCGAGCGCCGGCCCGTCGAACTCGCCGAAGTAGCCGAGGATGAAGTTCCGTCGGCAGCCGACGTGCGCGGCGTAGGCTTGAATCTGCGCGACCTTCTTCAGCGCCGCCTCGCGCATCGACGCCGTCGCCCGCCAATCGACCGGCAGTCGGCCGCGACCGGGACGCGGAATCAGCAGCGTCGCCCCGCCCTCGGGCGGCAACGGCGGCGCGTAGCGGATCAGTCCGGCCCGGCTGAGCCGCAACAGCCCGTCCTCGATCCGGTCGCGACCCAACCCGGCCCGGCGCGCCACGGCGCCCAGATCAAGCCCGACCGGTCCGAG